>NZ_JAJCKS010000099.1:0-482 GCF_020558815.1 Blautia sp. 210820-DFI.6.14 | reverse complement strand
CTAGCGTAGGTATCAGCGGTCTTTGATTCTCGTTGCTTTTGATAATTATTATTATCGATGTCTTCCTATCTTACGTTTGTATATCAAGGATATTTGATTAGTTAATCAAATTTACATGTATGCAGTTTTCAAGGTACGATACTGACTGAATTTTTATCAGTCATATAAGAGGAAAAATCTTTTTCTTCTTATATCACTGGTAAAACCAGCTGTATGTTCATCAGATCTTCATCTGTTGTTCTTTTTTTGATCTGGCGGCCACCTGCTCTCCCACACCGTCTCCAGTGCAGTACCATCGGCCGCTTAGGTCTTAACCGTCGTGTTCGGGATGGGAACGGGTGTTTCCCCTAAGCGCATCGCCACCAGAAGCATATTTAGTTATTCTTGATAACTCAACAGTAAAACACATTCAATTTTCTACTTCTTCTTCCTTAGAAAGGAGGTGATCCAGCCGCACCTTCCGATACGGCTACCTTGTTACG
>NZ_JAJCKS010000098.1:0-494 GCF_020558815.1 Blautia sp. 210820-DFI.6.14 | reverse complement strand
TATCTGTTCCCTTTCATCTATGGTATGGAGTACTTTGCTGTGAGGGAGATTTTTTACCAGTTCTTCCCGCTGACCGGTGTACTTCCTTTTACGTAGGTGCTTCTCTATCTCAACAAGCTCCGGTTCGTGTGCATCAGGATCCGCACAGGTTTCGATTTCATTAAAAAGAGACACCTGCCCCTCGATTTCGAGAGTAGATGTCTTCTCGGATTTTGTTCCATAAAGTTTACGGGTCAGGAAATCAACCTGCTCTTTCAGGAGCCGGACCTGCTGTTCCAGTTCTTTGATATGATTTTTATACTCCTGTTCCGTAGCTGACATAACCTGAAAACCCTTTCGTTTCGATAGGATTATTATACCATAGAATCGTCAGATTTCCCAGCATTTCTAAGGATTTTCAGTATTTTCAGACTTATGCGGGAGCCATTTCTGAACCGCCTTTGGCTGCTCCGGGTTCAAACCTTCCAGAAGCCAGCGCAGCTGCTGATCAGAAA
>NZ_JAJCKS010000097.1:0-511 GCF_020558815.1 Blautia sp. 210820-DFI.6.14 | reverse complement strand
TTCCTTAGAAAGGAGGTGATCCAGCCGCACCTTCCGATACGGCTACCTTGTTACGACTTCACCCCAGTCATCGGTCCCGCCTTCGGCAGCTCCTTCTTTGCAGTTAGGTCACTGACTTCGGGCGTTACTGACTCCCATGGTGTGACGGGCGGTGTGTACAAGACCCGGGAACGTATTCACCGCGGCATTCTGATCCGCGATTACTAGCGATTCCAGCTTCGTGCAGTCGAGTTGCAGACTGCAGTCCGAACTGGGACGTTATTTTTGGGATTTGCTTACCTTCGCAGGCTTGCTTCCCTTTGTTTACGCCATTGTAGCACGTGTGTAGCCCAAATCATAAGGGGCATGATGATTTGACGTCATCCCCGCCTTCCTCCAGGTTATCCCTGGCAGTCTCCTCAGAGTGCCCAGCCGGACTGCTGGCTACTGGGGATAGGGGTTGCGCTCGTTGCGGGACTTAACCCAACATCTCACGACACGAGCTGACGACAACCATGCACCACCTGTCTCC
>NZ_JAJCKS010000096.1:0-533 GCF_020558815.1 Blautia sp. 210820-DFI.6.14 | reverse complement strand
TACCTCCTGCCGTTTTTCTTAATCATATACCTTTTAAAAGATATATACAAACTGGAAGTTGTCCTTATGCCAAGTTTACTTGTCAATCACAAAATAAGCAATCACCATTACCAAAGAAATGGTCAATCCTATATAAAACTCGGGGAATGCTAATCGAATGCTATTCTGTAAACTGACTTCACCGGTGACAGTCAATGTATGCCAGGTGAGGAATTTATATATTTCGGAGACCACAATCCCAATCACGCCTAATGCGCCTAAACTTTTACTAACAACTCGTTTCTTGACGGGAAACCATACTCCTAAAACAAACAAAATGACAGACACTATTCCAATAGGATTGAGCAGATTTATCAAGCCGGTAATTTCCTGTACACCTTTTAATCCGCCATATTGGTTAAATAACATTGGTAATAAACTGATCAGAAACGCTATTGATAGAATTATTTTCTTTTTCATCCATTCACACTCCTTCGCCAAATTCCGATTTTTCGTTCTCTGCGACTTCCCAATAAACGGGAATTTTACGCTTT
>NZ_JAJCKS010000095.1:0-556 GCF_020558815.1 Blautia sp. 210820-DFI.6.14 | reverse complement strand
TTAACACGTCGGCAGTCACTCTTGCAGTTTTAACCGACAATGCGATTGTTTTCTGAGTAACTTCTTCCTGCAATTTGCACGCCTCCTTTCGATTCTGATCAGCAAATTACGGTGGTACTAACAGATGGGGGAGATATATTTTCATTGGAATTTGACTCCTTTCCACTTCCCGACAAATTGTCGAGAAGTCATGGGTTTTAATTTTTCACTGTCTGCTTCAATAAATAAATTGTGCTGAACTGCACATATAACTTTTCTTCTTCCCAATCCATCTGATCCATCAGCAGGCATTGGAATAATACATCTACATCCTGCAATTTATAAATCCTGTTGCACGTTTCTGACAAACCTTTTAATTCCGGAATCTCTTGCATCGCATTTCGTCTGTGCATAAGACATTGCAAGTATAATGCTTCAAGATGTTTCTGGCTGAAAATAAGTGCTGTCGTATCCTGTTCATTGACTGTACATTTACGTTTTTCTAACTCTTCTTGGGAAATGTCCAGAAAACACCGGATATTTTCGACATATACATCACCATCAAATGTTGGATGCT
>NZ_JAJCKS010000094.1:0-634 GCF_020558815.1 Blautia sp. 210820-DFI.6.14 | reverse complement strand
ATTTATAAAGGAGAATATTGATGAAACTATTTTTATGTTCGCATTTTTCAAGTGTAGGAAGTCTGATAAAGGAAGAAATTGAAAATAAGAAAGTCGCATTTATTCCAACAGCTTCGCTGCGTGAAGGCTACACCGGTTATGTCGGCTCGGCTCGAAAATTATTCAAAAAGTTGGGAGCAATCGTAACTGAAATTGATATTTCAACGGAGGCTTATTCAACGATACAGTCTGTTTTTGAAGATGCAGATGCGATATATTTTACCGGCGGAAATTCTTTTTTTCTTATGGACCGGCTCCGTAAAACGGGAACTGATGGGCTGCTGAAAAAGGAATTGGCAAATGGAAAATTGATGATCGGCGAGTCGGCAGGCGCAATTATATGCGCTCCAAGCATCCAATATATCCAGCAAATGGATAAAAAGCCGGAGGACTACTCACAAGAAGATGATGCAGGGCTTGATTTGATTGATTTCTATGTTCTTCCGCATTATCTTACATCACCATTTAAGAAAGTTACCAAGAAAATAATGACTGAGTTTTCGGATTTGAATCTATGCCCAATTAACAACCGTCAGGGAATTGTAATTGACGGTGAAGGTTCAAAGGTTATTTGCAAAGACTAATTTGAAAATTC
>NZ_JAJCKS010000093.1:0-643 GCF_020558815.1 Blautia sp. 210820-DFI.6.14 | reverse complement strand
ACAAGACAGTCATATTCAATATTTCTTTTTACAAGTGCAGTATTCATCTGGAATAGCTTCATCTCTTCCATCAAATCCATTGACTGCTGTTCGGAAGAATCTGAAAGATTGATAAGATCAGTATTACTTCTGTCAGTATTACTAATATCAGTATAATTATAATTAGTATTATTAGGGTCGGTTTTTCCGACTTCTGTACTTCGGTTTTTCCGAACTCCAGACTTCGATTTTTCCGACTTCCAGACTTCGGTTTTTCCGAACTCTTGACTTCGACTTTCCAGAACTCCAGACTTCGGTTTTTCCGAACTCTTGACTTCGGCTTTTCCGACTTCTTGACTTCGGTTATCATTCTCTGCCGAATCTAATACTTTTTCTTTTCTATATACAAAGCTCTTTACATAAATAATTGTTGGTTTTCCCAATCCTCTCTTTACTCTTTCAATCAAACCAATTCCTTTATCAGTATCTAATTCTGCAAGAATTTTCACACCTTTGTCTTTTCCGCAGTTCATATATTCCATCACTTGTTCCAATGTAAATATGATATAAACTTTCCCCTCATTGTCCACCCAATTATTTCTGATAGACAAAGCCATTCTGTCCAGCATCAGCCCATAAAGAACCTTTGCATCGCTGGACAGAT
>NZ_JAJCKS010000092.1:0-655 GCF_020558815.1 Blautia sp. 210820-DFI.6.14 | reverse complement strand
ATCTGTCCAGCGATGCAAAGGTTCTTTATGGGCTGATGCTGGACAGAATGGCTTTATCTATCAGACATCAGTGGTTTGATGAAGAGGGTAAGGTTTATATTATTTTTACTGTTGAACAGGTTATTCAGTATATGAATTGTGGAAGAGATAAAGCAATGAAAACGCTTGCAGAACTGGATACCAAAAAGGGAATCGGATTAATTGAAAGAGTCAAACAAGGATTTGGTAAACCGGATATTATTTATGTAAAGAACTTTATTTTAAGGACATCAAAAGATGTTAAAAACAATGATGAATCCGAAGAGAGTATTCAACAAAATCGAGAGGTCGAAGAAGTCGACTTATCGGAGTCGGAAAAATCGACTTATCGTGGTCGGAAAAATCGACTTCAAGGGGTCGGAAAAACCGACTTCAAGAGGTCGGAAAATACGACTTATCGTGGTCGAAAAATCAGAACTACAGAGGTCGGAAAAATCGACCCAATTAATACTAAATATAATTATACTGATATTAGTAATACGGACAGGAATAATACTGATCTTATCAATCTTTCAGATTCTTCAGAACTACAGAAAATGGATTTGATGGAAGAGATGGAGTTATTCCAGATGAATACTGCACTTGTAAAAAGAAATATTGAATATGACTGTCTTGT
>NZ_JAJCKS010000091.1:0-696 GCF_020558815.1 Blautia sp. 210820-DFI.6.14 | reverse complement strand
GAATTTTGGAGGTTATTATGGCTTTTGATTTTAAAAAAGAGTATAAAGAATTCTATATGCCGAAGAACAAACCAGAGATTGTAAATGTACCTAAGGCAAATTATATTGCAGTTAGAGGAAAAGGCAATCCAAATGAAGAAGGCGGAGCATATCAACAAGCAATCAGTGTTCTATATGCTGTTGCATACACATTAAAAATGAGTTACAAGACTGATTATAAAATTGAAGGATTTTTTGAATATGTTGTTCCGCCATTGGAAGGTTTTTGGTGGCAGGATGATGTCGAGAGTGTAGATTATACAAATAAGTCTGCTTTCAGCTGGATTTCTGTTATCCGTTTGCCTGATTTCATTTCTAAAGCTGATTTTGACTGGGCGGTAGAAACAGCAACGAAAAAGAAGAAACTTGATTGTTCGTCAGCAGAGTATCTTACGATTGATGAGGGATTATGCGTTCAAATTATGCATATAGGTTCTTTTGATAATGAGCCAGCAACTGTTGCGCTTATGGATACTTATTTAGAACAAAATGGATATGTTAATGATATTAACAAAGATAGGTTGCACCACGAGATTTATATGTCTGATGCAAGAAAGGTTGCCCCAGAAAAATGGAAAACTGTAATTAGACATCCAATTAAGAAAGCGTAAAATTCCCGTTTATTGGGAAGTCGCAGAGAACGAAAAATCGGAATTT
>NZ_JAJCKS010000090.1:0-706 GCF_020558815.1 Blautia sp. 210820-DFI.6.14 | reverse complement strand
TCATCTGAAGCAAGAAACACAAACGCATTGGCAATATCTTCTGGCTGTCCAAGACGACGCAATGGAATTCTTTCAATCATAGGTTCGATAACTTCCTTTGGCACGGCCTTCATCATATCAGTTTCTGTAATCCCAGGTGCAACAGCATTAACACGAATACCTTTAGGTCCTAGTTCTCTTGCTAATGATACAGTCAATCCGTTTACTGCAAACTTCGATGCCGGATAAGCAAACCCACTTGGCTGTCCCGAAATACTCACCATGGAAGAAGTTGAGAGAATGACCCCCTTGCCTCTTGCCACCATACATTCTGCTGCTACACGAGTAGTATTAAATACTCCTTTTACATTTAGATCCATGACTTTATCAAAAGTCTCCTCTGTATAATCCATAAATGAGGTGTTTTCTGAAATCCCTGCATTATTTACCAGTATGTCGACACATCCATATTTTTCAGTTGCCTCTTTAAAAGCCTTTCTGACAGACTCCATGCTTGCTAGATTTGGACTAATTCCAGCAACTATTGCATTGGGATATTTTTCTTTTAATTTATCTACAGCAACATCTGCCGATTCCTGTGAACTTGCTGCCAACACAACTGAAGCACCTTCCTTCAAGAATTTATCAGCTGTAGCAAATCCTATACCACGGCTTCCACCCGTAATGATTGCAACTTTATCTTTTAATCTCATTTAGACTACCTCCT
>NZ_JAJCKS010000009.1:0-108930 GCF_020558815.1 Blautia sp. 210820-DFI.6.14 | reverse complement strand
TCTTTCCTTCACCGGCCGGTGTCGGGTTGATTGCTGTCATAAGGATCAGCTTACCATCTTTCTTGTCACTCTCTTTCAGGAGATTGTAATCAATTTTTGCTTTGTATTTTCCGTACTGTTCCAGATATTTGTCATCAATACCTGCTTTTTCCGCAATCTTTGTGATTGGCAGCATTTCGCACTCCTGTGCAATTTCGATGTCACTTTTGAATCCCATAATTGTCTCCTTTCATTGTAAGCGCCACGTCCCTTTCTAACCATATACCCTCTGCACATATTCGAATATCCCGGGCATCTGTCATTATCCCCATCCAGAACATTCTTCCGGTTAAAAAAAGCAGTATCTGAGAATTTCTCAAATACTGCCCAGACGGTCGGCTCTGCAAATCTCTGATTCCCATGTGGTGATTTCCACTACTCCGCCAGTTACCAGAGACTTTATTAACTTGATGAGAAAATAGTATCATAAACGCTCTTGGTTGTCAAGAAATTGTCAATTTTTTTCTTTTCTTTTAACAAAAGTACAAAAAATTGATTTTTAATTTTGTATATTTTTTACACAAATATGATGTTGACAAATTTTCGAAAATTTTCCTTTGTGAATAAATAAACATAAGGGGACTTCCCTTGGACCCGTCAATTTGCATTGACATTTCTTTCTATCAGGGCTATTGCCCTAAGACTCTGTTTTTATTTGACAATATACAGAAACCGCAATGGGACTTGACCAGTCCCCTTGCAACCCCTGGGCTAAAAGATATATATCTCTCTTTGTACATCAAATATGAAATAAATAGAAAAATACCAGGACTCTTCTCTCTCACATGGGGAAGATCTCCTGGCATTTTATCATTCTACTGACAAACTATTAAAAGATATTTAGCTAATCCCAGTAAACTACATTTTCCTATTCTTACTTGCTCTTAGCGTGGCCAAACAGGGGGAGTCTGAGGGGGACTTTCGGCCTTCGCAACTGTGAGATAGTCCCCCTCAGGGTTTTCTTATTTGCCAAAATCATTGACGATTCTTAAGGAAGTACCTTAAAAAAGAGGTTTAAGGGTCGGATACAGTTTCTTAAACTTCTGATACTTCTCTTCGTACTTCGCCACAAGTTCTTCTTCCGGCTCTACAGTATCAACTACATGAGCCATCTTCTTTCCGATGGTTTCAACATCCGGATAAGCTCCGCATCCTACAGCAGCAAGCATTGCACCACCCATGGACGGTCCTTCTTCTACTTCAAGGACATCAACCTTAAGGTTCATAACATTTGCAATGATCTTCTTCCACAGCGGGCTCTTTGCGCCGCCGCCGCAGATCTTGGTACGGTCAATTTTGATTCCAAGTTTACGTGCAACTTCCAGTGAATCGCGAAGTCCAAATGCAACACCTTCCAGAACGGCCTGTGTCATATCTGCTCTTGTGGTATCCATAGACATTCCGAAGAAGACACCTCTTGCATCAGGGTTGTTATGTGGAGATCTTTCTCCCATCAGATATGGAAGGAAGAATACATTATTTTCACCAAGTTTCTGAATCGGAGCCTGTTCTGCTGCAAAATCCTTTGTCTGAAGAATTTCTTCTGCCCACCATTTATTACAGGATGCTGCACTCAGCATGCAGCCCATCAGATGATAGCTTCCATCTGCATGACAGAAAGAATGCAGTGCATTATTTTCATCAACACCGAAATTTTTGCTTGAGATGAAGATGGTTCCGGAGGTTCCAAGAGAAATATTACACTGTCCGTCACCAACGGTTCCTGTTCCGACTGCTGCTGCCGCATTGTCACCTGCTCCTGCTACGACTTTGACATCTGCGGAGAAACCAAGTTCCTTTGCAACTTCCGGTTTCAATGTTCCAACAACTTCCCAGCTCTCATACAACTTCGGGAGCTGTTCTTCTTTTACATCACAGATTTCCATCATTTCTTTAGACCAGCAGCGATTCTTTACGTCCAGAAGCAGCATTCCGGATGCATCAGAAACATCTGTGCAGAAGGATCCGGAAAGTCTGTATGCAAGGTAGTCTTTCGGAAGCATGATCTTTGCGATCTTTGCAAATTTCTCTGGCTCATTTTTTTTCATCCACAGGATCTTTGGTGCTGTAAATCCAGCAAAAGCGATATTTGCTGTATACTGAGATAATTTATCTTTTCCAATTTCGTTGTTCAGATATTCTGTTTCTTTCTGGGAACGTCCATCATTCCAGAGGATCGCCGGGCGGATGACATTGTCATCTTTATCCAGTGTTACCAGTCCATGCATCTGTCCACCGAAGCCGATTCCGGCTACCTGAGAGCGGTCAATTCCTTCGGTCAATTCTTTCATTCCCTCAACACTCTGGGTAAACCAGTCTTCCGGATTCTGTTCTGACCAGCCCGGATGTGGGAAAAACAGTGGATATTCTTTTGATACGATATTACAGATTTTTCCTGATTCTTCCATCAGAAGAAGTTTTACTGCGGAAGTACCAAGGTCAACGCCGATATAGTACATATTTCCTCCTTACCACGACATCCCAGGAAAACTCCCGGGATGCCTGTATTGGTTTTATTTTATTTTTTATTTAAAATTTAGCCCCAAGGATTTTCTGTTGGGTATCTTACGCCTGCCGGCTGATTGTAACCGATTTCTTCAACCGGAACGCCGATATATTTGAATACTTCGAAGAGAGCTTTTCCAAAGTGTCCGAATGCTACTGCTCCATGATGCGGGAATCCTCCCTCGATAAGTACGTGACGATAGAAACGTCCCATTTCCGGAATAGCGAATACACCAATTGCTCCAAAGGAACGAGTTGCAACCGGAAGAACCTCGCCGTGTGCAATGTAAGCACGAAGTTTGTTATCAGCTGTGCTCTGCAGACGATAGAATGTGATATCTCCAGGTTTGATATCTCCCTCCAGAGTTCCGTTTGTAACTTCGATTGGAAGGGATCTTGCCATGATCATCTGATATTTCATCTCACAGAAGGAAAGTTTGCTGGAAGCAGTATTTCCACAATGGAATCCCATGAATGTATCTTTCAGTGTATAATTGAATTTTCCTTCGATGGATTCTTTGTACATATCCTTCGGTACGGAGTTGTTGATATCAAGCAGTGTAACGATATCGTTGCTTACTACCTGTCCGATGAACTCACTTAATGTACCATAGATATCAACTTCACAGGATACCGGGATGCCCTGGGATGTCAGACGGCTGTTTACATAGCAAGGAACGAATCCGAACTGTGTCTGGAATGCCGGCCAGCATTTTCCTGTCAGGGTTACGTATTTACGATATCCTCTGTGATCTCTTACCCAGTCTTTCAGGGTCAGTTCATACTGAGCAAGTTTTGAAAGAACCTCCGGTTTCTTGTTTCCGGCACCAAGCTCTTCTTCCATTTCTTTAACGATTTCCGGAATTCTTTCATCACCTTCATGTTTGTTGAATGCTTCAAACAGATCCAGTTCAGAGTTTTCTTCGATTTCCACACCAAGGTTGTAAAGCTGTTTGATCGGAGCGTTACAAGCAAGGAAGTTTGTCGGACGTGGTCCAAAGCTGATGATCTTAAGGTTGCTTAAACCTTCAACTGCTCTTGCGATCGGAAGGAAGTCATGGATCATATCTGCACAGTCTTCTGCATCGCCAACCGGGTATTCCGGAATATAAGCCTTTACATTACGAAGCTGCAGGTTGTAGCTTGCATTCAGCATACCACAGTAAGCATCCCCACGTCCCTGGCAAAGGTCATTCTGTGTTTCTTCTGCTGCAGCGATGAACATTTTAGGTCCATCGAAATGTTTTGCAAGAAGTGTCTCGGAGATTTCCGGTCCGAAGTTTCCAAGATATACACAAAGTGCATTACATCCTGCTTTTTTGATATCTTCCAGAGCCTGAACCATATGAATTTCACTCTCTACGATACAGATTGGACATTCGTAGATGTCTTTTGCATCATATTTTTTAGCATAAGCTTCTACAAGAGCTTTTCTTCTGTTTACGGAAAGGCTTTCCGGGAAACAGTCACGGCTTACAGCAACGATTCCAACTTTTACTTCTGGCATGTTATTCATGATAAAAATTCCTCCATATTATATAGTAGATATTTTATGTTTCGTTTCTTAGTTCACGATCAGTCGATTCCGACCTTTTTAATCGATTCCGACATTCTCACCCTTCAGTCCGTTGAATGCACCTTCGATAGCTGCTTCTTCGTGACCGATCAGCCATTTATTTTTAGCGGTAAGGAGCTTGTCCTCTCCTTCTGCTGCTTTTTCAAAAGTCAGTTCTGTGTTTGTTCCTTTCGGGAGAACTACAACACACTGGAAACCACTTTCATTTACATGACACGGTGCATAATGAAGTGTTGTTGCATATACTTCAATTGCTGTACCTGCCGGAACAAGAAACGCCTCTACTTTGGATGTGTCATATGTAAAATCCTTTTCTACATCCTGCTGATGTCCGATCAGCAATACCAGGTCTGTCACTGCAACATTGATTTCGGAGCTGCGGTGGTATTCCAGACCATTTAATTTCTTATTATGTCCGTTGCAATATCCGATTTCGATCGGCAGACCGCCATATCCTTTGTTCTGCAGTTCTTTTGCAACCGGCAGTGCTTCCATTTCTTCTACGGAAGGAACATAAGTTACATCCTCCGGCACCGGAGTATGCTTCATTTCCTTCAGGAGTTCCGTAAAATCATACCCCTCCAGTACTTTACCATATCTACGGAACGCGTCATCTGCTACATTCTGAATCCTCACCTGAAGTTACCTCCTTTATTTTTATGTTGAAAACATCATATCATGAAGTCCTTTTCCTTTCGCCAGTTTTTTTGTCCTCTTTAGTGCACTTTTTTGACCTTTGTATTTTTCCAATTTCATAAACAGTTTGATAAACACATAAAAAACAGGCGTTTCTGATTCGCCTGTTTTTGTATTTTTATTCTTTATTTTTCTCTTTCAACTTCACTTGGCAAAATACCATATCGTTTCTGGAATTCTCTTGTAAATGCACGACTGCTGCTAAATCCGTTATCCATTGCAATCTGGCTGATCGTCTTATCAGAATTCAGAAGTTCCCGATACGCATAGGTCATACGAATATCCTGCAGATACGTCTTAAAATTGACATTTGCATATTTCTGAAACATTCTGGATAAATATGCATCGGAATAACCAAACATATTCGCCACTTCAGTCAGTTTGAGTTCTTCCTGATAATGCTCTCTCATATAGGAAGTAATTCTTGCAAGCGCATCCAGACGGCGGCTGTGGCGCACTTCCTGCTCTCCCGCCTCATCCAGACGGTAATGATTGACCAGCAGATACAATACATCATAATAAAAGGAACGAATCTTAAACTCATACCCGCTTCCTCGCTTGCCGTATAATTTATACATTTCCCGTATCAACCGCCAGAGCTGTGAATCCGTCTCCTGCTCATTTGCTGCAAATCGGATAAAACGATGCGCGGTAAAATAGTCCTCAAACTGTTTCAGTGGAATCTGAAGGACTGCTGTATGATTTTCCTCAGGGGAATCTATCGAATGTACTTCGTTGGAGTTGATGATCATCAGCTCCCCTGCTTTGAGTGGATATTTCTCATCATTTAAATAGAATGTAAGAGAGCCTTCCATCACGGCGAATATTTCTATAGATGTATGCCAGTGTTTTTCTCTCACATAATTTCCCTGACTTCCCTCAAACAGGAAAAATTTAAATGGCAGTCCCTCATCCGGGATCACCAGTTCATGCTGGAATTCCATGTCACAGCTCCTCTCATGCAATCATTCTTGGTAATGTTTCAATTAACATATATCATAACACGAAATGAAATATAACGGAAGCAGGTATGTCATATGCAGGGACATTAAATAATGCTGCGTTTTCTATTCCGTGCATGCGCCTATTTGCCGCCAGCCGCCCAAACTCGGCTCCGCCTCAAACAATGGGCTTGGTGCCGGCAGCTTGCCTGCACGTCATAACGAAAGCCTCGCAGACATTTCCTGTCCCTGCACATGAATACCTAACTTCCTGTATATTGCCATAGTAAGAAACATCCGAACACGCTCTGCACTGTCCTGGCTAACTCCGGCATCCACCACACTCTCCCAGATAAAGTACGGTGAACAGAGAAATAAAAAAACTTCAGGTGAAAGAGTCTCCAGTGGTTGTCAACTGAATCTGGTTCGCCTGAAAAAATTCGTCCAAGTATCGGAACGTACAGGTTTTTGCGTTGATACAGAAAATGCTGCTGTCTGAGCGTTTACGCGAGTTCAGCACTTTTCTGTATCGCTTTTAGCAAAGTTCTGTACTTCCTGATACTTTAGAATTTTTGAATTGAACCATGTTCAGTTGATAACTCACGGAGGCTCACATCACACTGAAGTTCCATTTAATTTCCTCGCCACCGGGAATCCTTTATCTATCTAATCGCATCCTTCATAGATTTCACATACTCCGCAACATGCGGCACGCACTCCGCCCCATACGCCTCACACAGCTTCACGATCGCAGACCCTACAATAACACCATCTGCCTGAGCAGCCATTTTCTTTGCCTGCTCTGGTGTAGAAATACCAAATCCTACCGCACATGGAATATCTTTCTGTGCCTTAACCAGTTCCACCATAGCTCCAATATCCGTCGTGATCTGACTTCGCATACCGGTAACTCCAAGTGAAGATACACAGTAAACAAAACCTTCTGCTTCTTTTGCGATCATTGAAATTCTCTCATGAGAAGTCGGTGCGATCAAAGAGATCAGATCCAGTCCATACTTCTCTGCAACAAATGCGAACTCTTCTTTTTCTTCAAAAGGAACATCCGGAAGGATCATTCCATCCATTCCAACCTCTGCTGCTCTCTTGCAAAAACGCTCGATTCCATAAGAAAAAACAACATTCGCATAGGTCATAAATACCATCGGGATGGAACTGTTTTTGCGGATTTTTTCTACCATATCAAAGACTTTATCTGTGGTAACTCCACCGGACAGAGCACGCAGGTTTGCACCCTGGATAACAGGTCCTTCTGCTGTCGGATCAGAAAATGGAATACCAAGTTCGATCAGATCTGCACCTGCTTCTTCCATCGCATAAACAATTTTTTCGGTAACATCAAGGGACGGATCCCCGCAGGTAACAAACGGGATAAATGCTTTTCCCTTTGCAAATGCTTCTGTAATTTTCTTATTCATGGATATCCTCCCCTCTGTAACGTGCAATTGCTGCACAGTCCTTGTCTCCTCGTCCGGAAATGGTGATAACTACAATCTGATCTTTGCGCATCTGCGGTACGATCTTTCTCGCGTAGGCAACTGCATGAGCACTCTCGATTGCCGGAATAATACCTTCTGTTCTTGACAGATATTCAAATGCATCTACTGCTTCGTCGTCTGTTACCGGCACATATTCTGCTCGGCCGATATCATAAAGATGTGCATGTTCCGGTCCAACACCCGGGTAATCCAGACCGGCGGAGATGGAATAAACCGGTGCGATCTGACCATACTCATCCTGGCAGAAATAAGACTTCATACCGTGGAAAATACCAAGTTTTCCGGTTGCGATCGTTGCTGCAGTCTCAACAGTATTGACACCGCGTCCAGCTGCCTCACAACCAATCAGGCGAACTCCCTCGTCCTCAATAAAGTTGTAGAAAGTTCCGATTGCATTGGAACCACCGCCAACACAGGCAAGTACTGCATCCGGAAGTTTTCCTTCTTTTTCCAGAATCTGTTCTTTGATCTCCTTGGAAATAACTGCCTGGAAATCACGAACAATTGTCGGAAATGGGTGCGGTCCCATGACAGATCCGAGCACATAATGTGTATCGGAAATACGGTTTGTCCACTCTCTCATCGTCTCAGAAACGGCATCTTTCAGGGTTGCAGTTCCAGATGTAACGGCATGTACTTTGGCTCCCAGAAGACGCATTCTGTATACGTTCAGTGCCTGACGTTCGGTATCTTCTTTACCCATGAAGACTTCACATTCCATGCCCATAAGAGCGGCTGCTGTCGCTGTCGCAACACCGTGCTGTCCAGCTCCGGTCTCTGCGATAACACGCGTTTTTCCCATCTTTTTGGCAAGTAAAACCTGTCCCAGAACGTTGTTGATCTTGTGTGCTCCGGTATGATTCAGATCCTCACGTTTCAGATAAACTTTTGCTCCACCGAGGTCTTCTGTCATGTGTGCTGCGTAGTACAGACGTGACGGACGACCTGCATAATTGTTCAGTAAATCTGTCAGTTCGCGGTTGAATTCCGGATCATCTTTGTAATGATTATATGCTTCTTCCAGTTCCAGCACTGCATTCATCAGTGTCTCCGGAATGTACTGCCCTCCATGTATTCCAAATCTTCCTTTTGACATTTATATCCTCCTCTGTGTTTCTTTTCAAAACACCTTATTTCTCTCTAATTTATTATTTTTATTTCTCTTACAATATCCACAACCTGCCGGATCTTCATCGGATCTTTCCGCTTTTCAGTCTCCACACTGCTGCTCAGATCCACCGCATAAGGGTGAATTTCCCGGATCGCCTGCCCCAGGTTGGAGGCTCCGATCCCTCCTGCAAGGAAAAACGGTCTCTGGATCTCAGGGATCAAGGACCAGTCAAAAGTCTTTCCCGTTCCTCCGCCGCCCTGATCCAACAGGATGTAATCTGTCGGGCTTTGCAGTGCTTTCTCGATATCTTCGGCTGTTTTTATGGAAAAAGCCTTGATGATCAGCTTGTCTGTATATGTTTTTAATTCTCTGATATAGGACTCATCTTCCTGTCCGTGAAGCTGTGCAAGTGCAAGTGTTCCGTCATCCAGAAGTGTTCTTACCAGTTCCATTGGAGCATTCACAAATACTCCGACCGGCCGGATCTCAGGATCCAGTTCCTTCACAAGTTCTCTCACTTCATCTGCCGTTACACTCCGGAAACTACTGGGAAATTCTATGATAAATCCACAGTAATCCGGCTTCGCTTCATTGACTGCAAGGATATCTTCCCTGCGCCTTAGTCCGCATATTTTTATCTTAGTCCCGCTATCATTCCCGTCTGTCATTTTCTGCATCTCTCTGTTTCTCAATCCTCAGTCAACGGTGCTCCATTTAATTCTTCCAGTGCTGCTTTTTTGTCCGGGCTTCGCATCAGTGTTTCTCCGACCAGCACAGCCTCGATCTTGTTGTCATGCAGTCTTTGGATATCCTCTGATGTGCGGATGCCGCTCTCTGAAACAAAGATCACATTCTCCGGTGCAAGTTTGCGAAGATTGATACTGTTTGCCATATCCACCTCGAAAGTTCTGAGGTCACGGTTATTGACTCCGATAATCCTTGCACCGCTCTTTAATGCCCGCTCAACTTCCTCTGCATCATGTGCTTCCACCAGAGCATCCATGCCAAGCTCTTCTGCCATTTCGCGGTATTCGCGAAGCTGTTTATCATCGAGCAATGCACAGATCAGAAGTACGGCAGCCGCTCCATAAGCTGCTGCCTGCAGAATCATATAGTCATCAATGACGAAATCTTTTCGCAGCACCGGAATATCAACTTCTGATGCGATTTCCCATAAATACTGGTCAGAACCCTGGAAATAAAATGGCTCTGTCAGACAGGAAATTGCGGATGCACCGGCGGATTTGTACTCTTTTGCAATCTCCAGATACGGAAAATCCGGTGCGATCAGGCCCTTGGACGGGGATGCTTTTTTGACCTCACAGATATAGGACATTCCAGGTTTTTTCAGTGCCTGATAAAAACTGTGCGGTGTTTTTGCTGTCTCCGACTGGATCAGCGGATTCAGCAGCATCTGTACCTTTTTTTGCTGAATCTCACGGATCAGGTCTTCTCTTGGCATTTCTATTTTGTCTTTCTCGATACGTTCCCTTGTTTTTTCGGCAATCTCATTTAATATGTTCATCTTTGAATTCTCTTTTCTTTATAAAGTCCAGGTATCTCATATTCTTATTTAATACACTGACTTTTTTATTATAACACTTAAGCATTGGAGCAGGTGATGAACTCCTCTAATTTTCTTAAAGCTGCTCCACTGTCGATCAGCTCTTCTGCCATTCGTACACCTTTTTCTATAGATTCTGCTTTACCGGCGATATACAGAGCCGCTCCTGCATTGAGGCAGACTGCCTGACGCTTCGGTCCCCTTTCTTCACCTTTCAGAATCTTCTTTGTAATCTCTGCATTTTCTGCCGGTGTACCACCTACCAGATCATCTTTACTGCATCTCTCATATCCAAACTGCTCCGGCGTGATCTCATAAGACTGGAACCAGCCATCCTTGATCTCGCATACAGAAGTTGGGGCACTCATAGAAATCTCATCCAGTTTATCCTGTCCGAAAACAACCATTCCTTTTGTCACGCCAAGCTTTGCCATAACCTGCGCAAGTGGCTCTACAAGCGTCTGATCAAACACACCCATAAGTTCCATATTTGCTCCTGCCGGATTACTTAAAGGTCCAAGAATATTAAACACAGTACGGATTCCAAGTTCTTTACGGATTGGTGCTACATACTTCATAGCAATGTGATAATTCTGTGCAAACAGGAAACAGATATTAATTTTTTTCAGGAGTTCAGCACTCTTTTCCGGTGGAATTGTAATATTTACCCCAAGTGCCTCAAGGACATCTGCTGCCCCACTTTTAGATGATGCGGCACGATTTCCATGCTTTGCAACCGATATTCCTCCTGCAGCGATCACCAGAGAAGAAGTCGTCGAAATATTAAAAGAATTGGCTCCGTCACCGCCGGTTCCAACGATTTCTAGAACATCCAGATCATGCAGTAGTTTGATACAATGTGCTCTCATTCCTGCTGCTGAAGCAGTAATCTCATCAATCGTTTCTCCCTTCATGGAAAGTGCCGTGAGATAAGAAGACATCTGAACCGGTGTTGCCTGTCCACTCATAATTTCGTCCATAACGCTTTCTGCTTCCTGATATGTCAGATCTTCTTTTTGGGAAAGTTTTATGATTGCTTCTTTGATCATTTTAGTTTTCTCCTTGTCTATGCTCTTACAACATTTATAAAATTTTCTATCATCTTTTTTCCATCCGGCGTCATAACAGATTCTGGATGAAACTGTACTCCATAAATTGGATATTCTGTATGTTCTACCGCCATAATCTCGCCATCTTCTGCCTCTGCCGTAACCTTAAGTACATCCGGCAATTTATCTTTTAATGCTGCCAGTGAATGATATCTGGCTGCCTGAAAGCTGTCTCCCAGTCCCTCAAAAATCCTGCTCTTTCCTACCGTATAAATCGTTTTTTTCTTTCCATGCATCAGCTCTTTCGCATAAGAAACTTCTCCGCCAAAAGCCTCACAGATTGCCTGATGTCCCAGACAGATCCCAAGAATCGGAAGTCTTCCTACAAAATATCTGATTGCCTCTATGCAGATTCCTGCATCTGACGGTTTTCCGGGGCCCGGTGAAATGATCAGGGCTTCCGGTCTCATTGCTTCAATTTCTTTGACTGTATATTCATCGTTTCGAACAACTTTTATATCAGGTTCTACAGAACCGATCAACTGATATACGTTATAAGAAAAACTGTCATAATTATCAATCAGTACGATCATTCCAATCCCTCCTGTGACTTTTCGATTGCCAGAACTACGGCTCTTGCTTTGTTGCAGCACTCGTCAAACTCTTTTTCCGGAACACTGTCTGCCACGATTCCTGCACCGGAGCGGATACAGATCTCACCATTTTTCTTATATACCAGGCGGATTGCAATACAGGTATCCAGATTTCCCGCAAAATCAAGATATCCGATCGCTCCACCATATATTCCTCGTTTACTCTGCTCCAGTTCTTCAATAATCTGACATGCCCTGAATTTCGGTGCTCCGGAAAGCGTTCCTGCCGGTAAAATAGAGTCCACGGCATCTACCGCATCTTTATCTTCTCGAAGCTCTCCGGCAACCGTAGAACCAATATGCATTACCTGTGAAAAGTGTTCCACACTCATATATTTTTCTACTTCTACCGTTCCGATCCTGCTGATTCTTCCGATGTCATTTCGCCCAAGATCCACCAGCATATTGTGTTCTGCAAGTTCCTTTTCGTCTTTCAGAAGTCCCTCTTCCAGTTCCTGATCTTCCTGCTTTGTCTTGCCTCTCGGTCTTGTTCCTGCCAGTGGAAAAGTAGTCAGTTTTTTGTCTTCCAGCTTGACAAGTGTTTCCGGGGAAGCACCTGCAATTTCGATATCATCACTGGAAAAATAGAACATATACGGAGACGGATTGGTTGCCCTCAGAACCCTGTAAGTATCAAACAGGCTACCCTCGGCTTTTGCTCTCATCGGGTTGGAAAGCACCACCTGAAAAATATCCCCTTCATGAATATAATGCTTTGCCTTTTCTACCATTTCACAATACTTTTCTTTTGGGAACTGTGGTTTTATCTCTGATTCAAGCTCTAATGGCGGAAATTCTTCTTTTTCACCGTTTCGTATCAGATCTGCCATTTCCTGCAGTTTTTTCTCTGCCTTCTGGTAGGAAGCTTCTAGGTCCTCCAGCATGACTCCAGTAATCAGAAGCACCTTCTGTCTGTAGTGGTCAAAGGCGATCACCTGGTCAAAAAGCATTAGGTCCATGTCTCTGAAATCCGGATCTTCGTGCTCGCCTAACTTTAATTTCGGCTCGCTGTATTTAATGTAATCGTAGGAAAAATATCCGACCAGACCGCCGGTAAACGGTGGCATATCTTCCATCACCGGGCTCTTATATTCTTTCAGAATCTCTCGTAAAGCGTCTCCCGGATGCACAACCTGCTTTGTGATCTCTCCCTGATCTACACCTTCCGTCCGGCGGATTTTCATTGTTCCGTCCGTGCAGGTAATCTCCATGGTCGGCTCATATCCAAGAAAAGAATAACGTCCCCAGACTTCTGTCTGGCTGGCACTTTCGAGCAGATAACAATGTCTGCTTGCCTTTCTTAAAGTTCTCATAACTTCCACCGGTGTATATCTGTCCGCATATACTTCCCGGCAGACCGGAACTCTTTTGTACTGTCCTTTTGCTGCAATTTTTCTGATGTCTTCTATCGTAGGATACATGGATCTTACCTCCTTTTCTGATTCTGAAAAAATGAAAGACAGTTGTTCCGTGCCAAAGGCACTCCCTTAACTGTCATAATAAAAAAGCCCGCCCATGACAGAATCCTGCTTCTGTCAAGGACGAGCGTTAAAATTCACCCGCGATGCCACCTTGATTCACGGAACGACCCGTGCACTTTGCGGAATACCTGCATATTCCCGGCAACTGACGTATGCCTTACGTCACAGAATACTAAGCAAAAGCCTTTCCCTGTGCCCTCAGCGGTCCATTTAGCAACCTGCATTTCCACCCGGCTCTCACCCTCCCGGACTCTCTGTGCGCGCATAACTGCTTTTATCTCCGCTTCAACGGTTTAATTAGCTAAATTAAATTTTTTATAAAATATCATGTTTTTTTGTCATTGTCAATAGTGTCAGACAAATTTTACATTTTCATCACTATTCTCCGCCTGCAAAGTCTATTCTACTTCTGATAGAAACCTCAAAATTCCCTTCGCCACACCATCCTTTTCATTCGTATCTGTCACATAAGGGGCTGCTTTTCTGCAGTTTTCTGTGCCATTTCCCATCGCCATTCCATATTTTACAGACGTCAGCATACTGATATCATTATCCGCATCTCCAAAAGCCATTGCTTCCTCTGTTGAAATCTCCAATTTTTTCAAAAGCCACAGAAGCGTCTTTCCCTTTCCTGCATCTATATGTCCGACTTCCATCAGATTTGGCACAGATGAAGTTACATAGATATTGGGGATTTCTTTGTCTAGCGAAGTATACAGTCGTTCTTTGTCCTCATAACGACAAACAAAAGAAATACTGTCCAGCTCTTCTGCATGTTTCTGTGCAAATCTGCAGATATCTTTTACTGGCTTTCTGGTAGCTTTAATGTATTTCGCACCATACTCTGTCGCCAGATATTGCATCGGATCTTTAACATATGCCTCTTCTGCATAAGGCACTCCGTCAATCACCACTTCTAGGACCATATTTTCTCTTTTTCGCACTGCAATAGCAGCTTCCACCGACTCTTTTTCCAGGAGACACTGATAGACTCTTTTTCCTTCTCTTACCGAATAAACAGCACCTCCATTAGCCGTGATCACATACTCCACTCCCGGATAATTTCGGATCATTTCCGGTATGGAATGAAAAGATCTGCCCGTTGCCGGTACAATATATATTCCATGCTGTACTGCCAGATCCAGTACCTCTCTTGTTTTTGGTGATAATTCCTTACAATCTGTCAACAAAGTCCCGTCAAGATCACTTGCAATTAATCTGATGCTCAATTTTTTCTCCTCTGTATGTACAGGCCTGTTTTTCGCAGGCTGTGAAATCTTTTTCTGTTATCCTCTATTATATAAAAATTGCATACTTTTTTCCACTCAGAATGCAGGATTTCCTCTTTTAAACTTTGCAGAATATGGTATACTAAAGAACTAGAAAGATTACAGCTGTTACTCAAACAGTGTATACAAAGGAGTATATAGATTATGAAATTTATTTATCCTGCGGTTTTCCGCAAAACAGACAGGGGAACTTACAAAGGCTTTTTCCCGGATCTGGCTGAATGCTACGGTGAAGGTGAAACTCTGGATGAAGCTATAGAAGAAGCCAACGAAGCTGCTTATAACTGGATTTCTCTGGAGCTTGATGAAGATGACTGTCAGCTGCCTCCGGTTTCTGATGAAGATGATCTGGAACTGGAAGATGGAGATATTGTACGAAATATTTCCGTAAATATCAGATTCTACGAAGGCTGGGATGAGTGATCATTCCTGCCTTTCTCTTTCTAAAATATATGAAATTTGTTGTAAGGAGTTTATATGTCTGTTTTTTCTGATACACTTACCCGTTATATCGAACACAAAAATATAAAAGTCTTTTCTCTGGCAAAATATTGTAATCTGGATCGTTCTACCATGTACAAAATCCTCAATGGAAAACGGAACCCGCCATCTTCTGAAGTTTTTGAAAAGATGACACAGTTCATGCATCTGACACCTATAGAATACAACTTTCTGAAAGAAACACTGGAGATCACTCAGGTTGGACCCGATACATATTACACTCGAAAGAGTGTGGAAAATTTTATCTGTCAGTTTCCGGATCAACCTGCCACCGATATCACAGGAAGTTCTTTCTCACCGGATCCTGTATCTGAGCAGTGCCAGACTGACTGTATTTCACTGGTCTCTCAGCAGCATATCGACTATTATGTACATCAGATGATACTTTCTGAATCCGTTCATGCAGATGGCAAAATTGCCATGTTCATTCAACCGGATTATAAATTTCTTTTCAGTCTCCTCGCCAGTCTGCATGCATCTGCATCGCTGAAGATTGACCACATCTTCTGTGTTGGAACCGAATATGCCTTTACCAAAGATCACCAGCTGATCAATTTGAAATATCTTCGTGAAATTTTTCCTTTATATATGGCTGGACTGAATTATTCCCTCTGGTATTATTACGACAGAATTCAGTCACATTATTACAATTTTAATCTTTTTCCTTGTATGATTCTGACATCTGATGCTGCTATCCTCTGCAGTTCCGATTATCAGAATGGCATATTCATCAAATCTCCTGATGTCGTACAGCTTTTATGGAATCAGTTTATATCCTACAAAGAACAGTGCAGTCTTTTTTTCAGACCTGCTCCTCTTACTCCCGAAAATCACAAGGCAGTTATTGACAGCATGTTTGATACCTTCTATGACCAGAATGATTTGATCGGTATTCAGCCTGAACCATGTCTGACACCTTTTTTTACCGGAAACCTCTTACATGAAATATTTAATTATGATCTTCCGCAGGCAGATGCTATCCTTGCGGCAGCAGAGCAGGCTTTTCAGATGAATATGGTTAAAATCCAGAATGAGCAGTTTCTGATCTATTCTACTCGGGAAGGACTTCTGCAGTTTGCAAAAACCGGACTCACAGATGAAATCCCTGAGATTTTCTATCACCCTTTAACTGTGGAACAACGTATTGAGATTTTGAATGGCGTTCGCCAATGCTGCGAAACCGGTGTCTATCGATTCCTTCAGAAACCTTTAAGCCATCTGCCCCACAACCTTCACCTCTGTATTCGCGGGACTATGGGAAGTATGGTTTTCAGAAATAACACCGGGCAGATCATTGTACTGAACATAGAGGAAACCTGCCTGGTCAGTATTTTTCGTGACTATCTGGAGCATATGAATCCAGCCAGTTACTGTTCTACTGAAAAAGCAACAGAACTGGTTGATCAGATCATTAATGACCTGCAAAATAACAGAATCTGATTTTTACCTATATCTGAACAAACGAAAACACCCATATAATTGTTGACCATCAAAGTCAGCAATCATATGGGTGCTTTTTCATTCTCATACGCGCCGGATCATTTAACCATTAATATTATATAATTTATTATTTGCAGAATACAAGATGTGGCACAATTTGTGGACAGACTTTTTATATAAAGCAGAACAAAATTTACAGTTGACATTCTAAAATCTCTGTGATAATATAATCAACGCAAAAAATTGAATATGGTTTAATTGGAAACGTACATTCCCCTTGGAATGATTAACGAACAACACATGCTCTTGTAACTTACGCAAACAGTAACCTGTAGTTATCATTAATTAGAACAAGGAGAATTTTTTTTATGCCCAAAAACAAATTTCAGGAAGTAATTTTTACAATTATTATGGTATTTTTCATGGTTTATGCCATGATCTGCTACAACATCTCACTGAACATCGGTGGAATGTCAAACGAAGTATTCCTTTCTGCATTCCATGAACTTATCATCATGGGACCGATTGCTTTCATTCTTGACTTTTTCATCGTATCTAAACTTGCATTTATGTGTGCAGCACGTATGGTAGATTTCAGAAATTGTCATCCATTCAGTAAAATTCTTGCTATTTCTGTACCATCTGTGGCATTTATGTGTCCACTGATGAGCCTTGCTGCTACAATCCTGTTTAAGAATGCAGGAAGTCAGTTCATCGCTGTATGGCTTCAGACGACAGCTATGAACTTCCCGACGGCATTTTTCTGGCAGCTCATCTATGCCGGACCGATCGTTCGTTTTATCTTCAGACATATCTTCAAAGAAAATGAACGAGTACAGGATGCAGCTGTTTCTGCTGAATAAGCCAGTTATTATAAAAGGAAAACTGCACAAAAAATCTGGTCTGCAGGAATCACAAAAGATTTCCTGTATGACCAGATTTTTGTTTATACTTATTCAGAATATCCATCCAGTAAATTCCGATAAAAAGGGACTTCTGATTACAGAAGATAAACCGGAAGCTCGTCTTTGATATGAACCGGTCCATTCACTTTCTCCGGCTGTTCACCCTTCACAAATGCCTTCTCCAGTTCTTCAGAATTCTGTGGTGTAAGAACAGATGTCTTCACTGTTTTCTTCACCGGAGCTTTTTTTGTTGTTTTCTTAGCTGTAGTTGTCTTTTTCACAGTAGCAGTCTTCTTTGCTGCTGTTTTCTTTGCCGGAGCTTTCTTAGCTGCCGGAGCTGCTTCGGCTTTAGCCGGTGCTTTTACTTCCTCTGCTGGTTTTGTTTCTGCCTTTACTTCTGTTTTTTTTGCATCTGCATTTGCTGCACGCAGGATGCTGTCTTTACCTACTGACACGATTCATTACCTCCTCTGCCAACTCTGTATATTCTTTTGCACTTCTGCTGGATTTCTTGTATTCTACAACCGGGATGCTGTTATCCTGAGACCATTCCACAGAACTGTCCACACGGATCACATGCTCAAATACGTAAATACTCTCCAGCTGATGCAGTGTTTCCATTGTCTGTTTGAAGTAGTTCTTACGGGTATCTACCTTGGTTACTGCAATTCCGGCAACCTCGAGGTCTGGCGAAATCTGCTTTACTTCATTCAGAAATTCGAACATATTTGCAAGACCAAACATCCCCCACGGGCTCGCTTCTACCGGGATGATCACCTTGTCCGAAGCGCACAGAATGTTCATGACCCAACCGCCCAATGTCGGCGGTGCATCGATCAGGATGTAATCATAAACTTCTGAATCTTTAATCTTCTGCAGGCATTTCCGAAGGATAAACTCTCTCTGCCACTTGGTAAAAAGTTCATATTCAATCGAACTCATCAGCGTAGATGACGGAACCAGATCCAGATTCTCATACGGTGTATGCACGATATAATCGGTCAGATCCTCCTGCTTGCCAATTGCATGATAAAGGTTCTTTTCTCCCTGTGCATGCTCCAGTACCCAGTCCTCTGGAAAAAATGCCAGAGACAGATTCAGCTGCATATCGCCATCCACCAGTAGTACTTTCTTTCCGGCACGAGCCATCGCTGCACCTAAGTTCGAACAGGTGGTAGATTTGCCACTTCCGCCTTTATTATTGGTAAAACAGATCGTCACGGTCTTTCCCATTGAAATCCCTCCATACAATGTCCTTTTCTATGTCACATTATACGAGATTTGGTCGAAATTAGCAATGCCTATTTACAGTCTTGTTTTTGTGGAAAGACAACATTCCGAAGCACTTCTGAAGTCTTTTGCTTACAGAATTTTTCCGTCTACAGAAATCGTTGCTACCTGCCATGGAATAAATTTTCCACTGTTCTGCAGAGCTCTTTTTGCTGCCATTTCCAGACCGCCGCAGCATGGAACTTCCATACGTACGATCGTTACCTCTGTAATATTATTACTACGGATGATTTCTTCTAACTTCTCACTGTAATCTACAGAATCCAGTTTCGGACAGCCCACAAGAACGATTTTTTCATTCTTAAAATCCTCATGGAAACTGGCATATGCATAAGCCGTACAATCTGCTGCGATCAGAAGTTTCGCACCATCAAAATATGGTGCACTTGTTGGAACAAGCTTAATCTGTACCGGCCACTGTTGGAGAGAACGCTGATTTCTTATTACTGCCGCCTCATCATAAGCTGCCGCTTCTCTCTCCACAAAAGTAATAGCTCCTGTCGGGCATGCCGGCAGGCAGTCTCCCAGTCCATCGCAGTAATCGTCACGCAGAAGTTTCGCTTTACCATCCACCATACCAATCGCGCTTTCGTGGCAGGCTGCTGCACACGCTCCACATCCGTTACATTTTTCTTCGTCTATCTGAATAATTCTTCTTATCATAAATAACCTCCTGTTTTGTATTTTTCTATTTTTTCATGCCTTGACCTTACATCCGCAGGATACTAAAATAAAGGCAAAAAATATGTGGTTATAACCACAAACAAATTAAAATGGAGATTTTTATGAATTATAAAAAAAGCAACGGATTAAACTATATACTGATTTCTGACACAGCACTCTTCCAGGGCTGTTCCCCTGTCGAAACAGAAAAGCTACTGTCCGGTATGCAATTTTTCACAAAAGCATATAAAAAAGGAGTTCCGGTTTATCACGCCGGAACTCCTGTATCTGATATCGGAATCGTTTTGCACGGTGTTGTTCAGATTGAAAATAATGACCTCTGGGGAAACAAAAATATCATCAGCCTTGCCCAGGCCGGAGAAGTTTTTGCCGAAGCATATGCCTGTATTCCCGGAGAACCCATGATGGTTGATGTTATCGCCTTAGAAGACTGCGAGATTCTCTTTCTAAATGTTCCCAGACTATTCCAACTTGCCTCTTCCGGTAAAGGAGAATACTCTGTGCTGATCCGCAATCTTACCATGATCAGTGCACGCAAAAACCTGCTGCTCTCTCGCCGTATTCTCCACACATCCTCCAAGAAGATCCGTGACCGCCTGCTCTCTTATCTTTCCCATCAGGCCGAATTACAGGGCAGCCGCTATATCGATATTCCCCTGAACCGTCAGCAGCTTGCTGACTATCTCAGCCTTGACAGGAGCGCCCTGTCCAAAGAACTGGCTAAGATGAAACAGGACGGACTGCTGGATTACCATAAAAACAGTTTTGTCCTGAAAAATGTGTAAGCTCACTCAGAATTCAAAAACCTTTTTAATGCTTTCATAATGAAGAAATTTGTCTTCTGCCGCAAATCCTTTGATCTGCTCCAGAGTTGCAAACATATATCCATCTGTTTCTTCTGTCTGCAGCTTCAGATCTTTGTCATCGATATCCATGACGAAGCGATACACATCCACAAAATAATTATCTCCCTCACCCGGATTCTCACGTTTATAAGTAAACAGATAGCCGCCTTCTGCATTTCTGACATCCAGTCCGGTCTCTTCTTTTACCTCTCGAAGAACCGCCTCATAAGACTCTTCTCCTGCCTGCGCAGCACCACCGGAAACCTCCCAGCAGCCCGGTGCCCATGCCTTGGTCATAACACGTTTGGTAATCAGAAAAGTTCCATCCGGACGTGCAACTACGCCAAGCACTGTCAGATGGTATTCTCCATCTTTCAGACACCAGTCGTTACGTTTCATAGTGCGTCCTGTCGGCTTCTTATCTTTATCATAAATATCCCAAAATTCCATTTTTTTATCTCCCTGTTGCGTTTTCTGCTGTTTATTTTTATAATGATTTATGACTTTATCATAGCATTCCAAAGAAGTTATTGCAAACAGGAGTTTTGTATTTATATAGATAAAACAGAAAGGAAATCACCATGAACTTTAGAGATATGGCAGAACAAAATGAATCCTGGATCATCGAACAGCGACGTTATTTTCACGCACATCCGGAGCTTTCTTTTGAAGAAAGAAATACCACCCATGAAATCGGAAATCGTCTGAAGGAGATGGGACTTATTCCTCACTATTACCCGGATTACAACGGTCTCTGGACAATGATCAAAGGTGGAAAATCTACCCCGAACAGTAAGACCATTGCACTGCGTGCAGATATTGATGCATTACCGGTTGAGGAACATACCGGTCTTTCTTTCTGCAGCCAGAATCCTGGCGTCATGCATGCCTGTGGACACGATTGCCATATTGCAATGCTCCTTGGCGGCATCCGACTGCTGATGGCACAGAAAGAACAATTAAAAGGCAATGTAAAGATTATTTTCCAGGCTGCTGAAGAATCCTGCCATGGTGCGCAGTATTATGTAGAGCATGGTTTTCTGGATGATGTAAATGCCATTTACGGAGTCCACATCTGGGGTGATCTGGATGCTCCTTATATGAATTTTGAATCCGGTCCGCGTATGGCCAGCTGTGATAATTTCCGCATTGAAGTAGAGGGAAAATCTGCCCATGGATCCACACCTCATCAGGGTGTCGATGCCATTCTGGCTGCTGCTCATATCATCACCGAAATTCAGACTGTTGTTTCCCGTATGAATGACCCGCTCAACCCACTGGTCATTACCGTTGGAACCATCAACGGCGGACAACGTTTCAATATCCTGGCAGACAAAGTTGTCATGGAGGGAACTACCCGTACACATTCCCCAAAAATGCGCCAAAAAACAGAACCTTTACTCCGCAGAATCATAGAAAATACAGCGGATTCCATGGGTGCAAAGGCTACCCTTACATTTGAATATTTTCCTGCGCCGATCATCAATGACCACGAAGATCTCGTCCGGATTGCAAGAAATGCAGCTACCAAAATGTACGGTACAGACTCCCTGAAGCCATTCCCTAAAATGATGATCAGCGAGGATTTTGCCTACTATATGGAAAAAGTTCCAGGAGTCTTCGGCCTTGTTGGAAGCCAGAATAGGGATCTCGGTATCACCGCCAAAAATCACAACGATCACTACACAGTAGACGAATCCGTTCTCAAACGCGGAGCGGCTATGTATGCACAATTCGCGTATGATTTTCTGGAAGAAACGTCCGAATAATTCAAGAATGCCCTCGGCATTCTTGCTGCTTTTCCATGTCTTCTGGATAATAATCCCCGGTATCAGAAACAGAAGCAATAATCTGAGCATTTTGCTTCTTCCTGTTTTATCCTGTTCCATTTCCATACCTTCCCCATAAATCACATTATGTTCAGTATACCCTACTGGCTCAGACTATATCAAATTATGTGGATCTGTTTTCCGCTTTTCTTTATTATTCCCTCTTCTTCCAGATTCTTAAGTTCTCTCGTCATCGCACTGCGATCGACACTTAAATACTGTGCCAGTGCAGTATAGGACATAGGTAACTTAAGATCTTTGCTGTGTTTTTCTGTAGAGAGTGCGTTCAGATAAGCCATTAATTTCTTCCGTGTACTGGATCTGGAAAGCATATAGATCCGTTCATTCTGCTGTCTGGACTGAATTGCGGTAAGCTGAAGAAGGTTGCTGACCATCTGACTGTGATGATGGCACGCCTGCTCACAGCGTTTGATAACATGTTCGTAATCTATAAACATAACTCTGGTTTCCTCCGTTGCACAAACATAATAATGCTGCGAATCTGTAGGAAGAAGAAACGGCTCCCCAAAAACTGCATCCTTATTCAATTCATCAATAATGTGTTGATTTCCTTCCGCATCACAGCAGTTAAGAACCGCCCGACCATAAAGAATCAACCCGATTTTTTTCATGGAACTGGAATATTCCATAATCGTTTCTCCATTCCGGAATGTCATCTCTCTTGCATGAAAACAGACACGCATTCTTTCCTGTTCTTCGGGAAGAATATCTGTAAACAGTGTGATATGCTCCATATCTCTTCTCCTCATTTTCTTCATTGTTTCTCATTATTATAGCACGTATTTTCTCAATAAAATTGATTTTTGTGACTTTTGCAACAGAATTATCGTGATCATTCTGTTATCTTTTTAACAAAGATACGGATATGAAACCATTTTTTCAAGAATGAAATTTATAATGAATTGGAGGATGCGAAATATGAAGATTACAGATACGATCCGCTATGCAGGTGTAAATGATCACCAGATTGACCTTTTTGAAGGACAGTACAAAGTTCCAAACGGAATGTCTTACAATTCCTATGTAATCCTGGATGATAAAATTGCGGTTATGGACACCGTAGATGCCAACTTTACTCATGAATGGCTGGACCATATCCAGCAGATCCTGAACGGACGGACTCCGGATTACCTGATCGTGCAGCATATGGAACCGGACCATGCAGCAAACGTTGCAAATTTCCTCAAAATTTATCCGAACACTACTGTTGTTTCCAATCAAAAAGCATTCAACATGATCCAGAATTTCTTTGAGCTGGATCTCACTGATCGCAGGATCGAAGTAGAAAACGGCGGCACACTTTCTCTTGGATATCATCAGCTGACTTTTGTTTTTGCCCCGATGGTACACTGGCCGGAAGTTATGGTAACTTATGACAGCACAGAAAAAGTTCTCTTTTCTGCTGACGGTTTCGGCAAATTCGGTGCTCTCGATGCAGAAGAACCGTGGGATGACGAAGCAAGACGCTATTTCATCGGTATCGTAGGAAAATACGGAAAACAGGTACAGGCACTTCTCAAAATTGCTGCAACCCTTGATATCCAGAAGATCTGTCCGCTTCACGGCCCGGTCCTTACCGAAGACCTTGGCCATTATATCGGACTTTATGACACCTGGTCTTCCTACACGCCGGAAACAGACGGAATCGTGATCGCCTACACTTCTGTTTACGGTCACACCAGAGATGCTGTATATCTCCTTGCAGAAAAGCTCAGATCCAAAGGATGCCCGAGAGTTCTTGTCTATGACCTCGCAAGAGATGATATGTCCCTGGCCATCAGTGATGCTTTCCGTTATTCCAAACTGATTCTTGCTACTACCACTTACAACGCGAGCATTTATCCATTTATGAATGACTTTATCACCAGACTTGTGGAACATAACTTCCAGAACCGCACCGTAGGAATCATCGAAAACGGCTCCTGGGCTCCTCTTGCTGCAAAAGTAATAAAGGAAATGATGGCTCCATGTAAAAAGATCGACTGGTTAAAGAACAACGTTCACATCTGGTCTGCTGTAAAAGAAGAAAACAGAAAAGAAATTGAGGCAATGACTGATGAACTCTGCAAAGAATACATTGCCAAAAGCGATACTCTTGCAAACAAAAATGATATGTC
This sequence comes from Blautia sp. 210820-DFI.6.14, assembly GCF_020558815.1. Lineage (NCBI taxonomy): Bacteria > Bacillati > Bacillota > Clostridia > Lachnospirales > Lachnospiraceae > Blautia > Blautia sp. 210820-DFI.6.14. Next base: position 84,877 of record NZ_JAJCKS010000009.1, on the reverse strand, counting down.
TGCACTTTTCCGTATTGGATACGGTCTCTATGTTGTAACCTCCAACGATGGAAAACGTGACAACGGACTGATCGTAAATACTGTTACTCAGCTGACCGATAATCCGTACCGTGTAGCAGTTAACATCAACAAAGCCAATTACTCTCACCACGTAATCCAGCAGACAGGTGTCCTGAATGTAAACTGTCTGTCCGTGGAAGCACCGTTCTCTGTTTTTGAAAGGTTCGGTTTCCAGTCCGGCAGAACTGTAGATAAATTTGAAGGTCAAAAAATCAACCGTTCCGGTAACGGACTTGTATTCCTTGACAAATACATCAACGCATTCATGTCTCTCAAAGTAGAACAGTATGTTGACCTCGGAACCCACGGCATGTTCATTTGCAGTGTCACCGAAGCTCGTGTCATGAGTGACCAGGAGACCATGACCTACACCTATTACCAGAACAATGTCAAACCAAAACCACAGACAGAAGGAAAGAAAGGCTTTGTCTGCAAGGTCTGCGGATATATCTACGAAGGTGATGAACTTCCGGAAGATATCATCTGCCCGTTGTGTAAACACGGTGCCGTAGACTTCGAGCCGATCCAGTAAAAACCTCCAATTCAGATCATTGTGATCTGTTAAACATTCAATCCATAAAAAGACCTGCTGTACACTTTCGATCAAAACAGCAGGTCTTTCTGATTTATTTAATTCTCTTCAGCTCATACTCTCTTGTTCCAAGACCGATTTTCTCAGCCTGATCCAGAGTTGCCTTCCATTCAATATTCGGATTGGAATCCTTGAAATGATCATGGTGGCAATGCCATCCCGGTTCTGCCAGATGTTCACCCAGCTGACTGTCTGCAATCGGTGTTGCCTTCAGACAGGCATCTGCACATGCCTGATCCAGTGCAACCGGGTCAAAGCTTGCAAACATTCCAATATCCGGAAGGATCGGTGCATCATTCTCACCGTGACAATCACAGTTTGGACTGATATCCTGAACCAGTGCGATATGGAAATGCGGGCGTCCATGACAGACTGCCTGTGCATATTCTGCCATCTTACGGTCAAGCAGCTCGTTTGCACTGCTGTTTGGATTATAGACAGCATCAAAGCTGCAGGCTCCAATACATCTTCCACAACCCTTACATTTATCATAATCGATCACAGCTTTTTTGTTTACATATGTAATTGCGTCACTTCCACATTCTTTGGCACAGCGATGACATCCACGACAGACTTCTGCATTGACTGCCGGCTTACCACTTGCATGCTGCTGCATCTTTCCTGCACGGCTTCCACAACCCATACCAATATTTTTAAGGGCACCGCCAAAGCCTGTTGTTTCATGTCCCTTAAAATGACTCAGGCTGATAAAAACATCTGCATCCATGATTGCATGTCCGATCAGTGCGGTCTTGCAATACTCACCATTCACTACCGGTACTTCTACTTCATCCGTACCTCTCACGCCATCACCGATAATGATCTGGCATCCTGTTGTAATCGTATTAAATCCATTTAAGTTTGCACAGTTCAGATGTTCCAGTGCATTCTTTCTGCTTCCCGGATAAAGTGTATTACAGTCTGTCAGAAATGGCATACCACCCTGCTCTTTGCACAGGTCTGCAACAACTTTTGCATAATTCGGGCGAAGAAATGCCATATTTCCAAGCTCACCAAAATGCATCTTAATTGCTACAAATTTTCCATCCATATCAATATCTTTGATACCGGCTGCCACACAGAGCTTTCTTAACTTATCTAACTGACTCGTTCCGACCGGACAGCGAAAATCAGTAAAATAAACGGTTGATTTTTCCATGTCTGAATCCTCCTAATATAAAAATATTTCAAGTATTATCACTCAATAACTATAATAATACTTGAAGTATGGTTGAAGTCAATATTTTTATAAATTTTATCGTCTGTCTTTATCTACAACAGCTATGAATTCGTCACTTACATACACAATTCTACCATCCGGAAGAGAGACACATAACCAGTCGTTTTCATCTGCACACATCTTGACATGGCATCTGGAATGTGCTTCAATGAACTCAATTACAAAAGGGAAAGAGGTGTCCAAATTATGGGACTCATTGGAATCGGAGGTCTGTTGCTCTTAGGCGGCATTTATCTGGTATTTGCTTTCATATGGTGGCTTCTTCAGATCATTGCCAACTGGAACATTTTCACAAAAGCCGGTGAAGCAGGATGGAAAAGTATCATTCCTGTATACAGCGATTACATTTCTTACAAAATCGCATGGCAGCCATCCTATTTCTGGCTTGTTTTTGTTCTCGGAATCATTACTTCCGTTGCTAACGGAATGGCAGATCCGAATGGAACCAATACCACAATCCTGCTCATTGTCTCACTGATCCGAATCATCCTTGCAATTATCAGTATCCTCTATTGCATAAAGCTTTCAAGAGCATTCGGCCATGGAATTGGTTTTGCGATCGGTCTGATGTTCCTGCAGCCAATCTTTATGCTGATTCTTGGATTTGGCAATGATCCATACTATGGAGCAGACAGATAACTTAGAAACCATTTATAAGAGAAAAGATTCTCGTTCTGAAAAATTTCAGTCGGGAATCCTTTTTATATTCGGTATTATTTTTCTTTACAACAACAATTTGAATGCTATAATAGGAATGTTTTGAATACAAATATTTTGCAATTCAAATAATTAAATCATCGAAAGGATTTTAGATTTATGAATACATTACGAAAAATTTACTGTCGTGCTTTCCAGAAAGCCTTTAAATTTGCACTTCCATTCCTTCCATATCGCAATCCTGAAGTTATCGGAAGCGTGAAGTCCCTGCCTGAAATTCTTCTCAAAAAGAAATGCGATAACGTTCTTATCATCACAGATAAAGGCATCCGCAATCTGGGACTGACCGACCGCCTGGAAAGAGCCCTGAAAGGAAACAATATTTCTTATTCCATTTATGACAAAACCGTTGCCAATCCAACTACTGTCAATGTAAAAGAAGCTGAAGACCTCTGGTACCAGTCTGAATGCAAAGCAATCATTGGTTTTGGTGGTGGCTCCAGTATGGACTGCGCCAAAGCAGTTGCTGCGCGCATTGCAAAACCGAATCAGTCTCTTGCACAGATGAAAGGCATCCTGAAAGTACACAAAAAGCTTCCACTTCTGATCGCCATTCCTACCACTGCCGGAACCGGAAGTGAAACAACTCTTGCAGCCGTTATTACTGATGCAGAAACAAGATACAAATATGCGATCAATGACTTTCCTCTGATTCCAAGATACGCTGTTCTGGATCCGAAAGTCACTTTAAGCCTTCCGCCATTTATCACTGCTACCACAGGCATGGATGCCTTAACTCATGCTGTCGAAGCTTATATCGGGAACTCTACAACACCTGGTACCCGAAAGAATGCACTGGATGCCGTACAGCTGATCTTCGAAAATCTGGACCGTGCCTATACAAACGGTTCGGATAAGGAAGCTCGCAAAAATATGCTCCGAGCTTCTTATTTTGCAGGCTGTGCTTTTACCAAATCTTATGTTGGATATGTTCATGCAGTTGCACATACCCTTGGTGGCCAGTATAATGTTCCTCATGGACTTGCAAATGCAGTACTTCTTCCATTTGTACTGGAATCATATGGAGATACGATTCATTCCAAACTCGCCCGACTTGCCCTGTCAACCGGTGTTGCTGACAGCAGTACACCTGAAAGAGAAGCCGCACATGCTTTTATCCAGGCAGTCAAAGATATGAAAAAACGTTTCAATATCGGGGATACTATACCAGAAATCAAAGAAGAAGACATTCCAAAACTGGCTCATTATGCAGACAAAGAAGGAAATCCTCTCTATCCGGTGCCGGTACTGATGGATGCACACGAACTGGAAAAATTTTATTATATTCTCATGGACAAAAAACAGGAGGACACTTCGAATGAATCAGAATGACATTCATAAACTTATAGAAAAACAGCGAGCATATTTTTACAGTAATGAAACTTTAAATATAGAAAAACGCATTCATGCGTTGAAAAAACTAAAGACATGTATCCAGAAAAATGAAGCAGAAATCGCAACGGCCCTGGAAGCAGATCTTGGCAAAAGTAACTTCGAAAGCTACATGTGTGAAACAGGTCTGGTCTTAAGTGAAATTTCTTATATGCTGAAACATATACGCAGATTCACACGTGAAAAACGGGTGCACACACCACTCTCGCAGTTTCATTCCCGGAGTTTTACCAAACCAGGTCCATATGGTGTCGTTCTGATCATGAGTCCATGGAATTATCCATTCCTGCTCTCTCTTGATCCACTGATTGACGCAATTGCTGCCGGAAACACCGTGATTCTGAAACCAAGTGCTTATTCACCGAATACCAGTAAGTTGATTGAAAAAATGATCCGGGAATGTTTTTCTCCGGAGATGGTTGCAGTTGTCACCGGTGGACGTGCGGAAAACACCAGCCTGCTGGAAGAACATTTTGATTACATCTTTTTCACCGGCAGTCAGAATGTCGGCAGAGAAGTGATGAAAAAATCCTCCGCACATCTTACTCCTGTAACGCTTGAACTTGGCGGAAAAAGTCCCTGTATTGTTGACGAATCTGCTGATTTGAAACTGGCTGCACGGCGGATTGTTTTTGGTAAATATCTGAACTGCGGACAGACTTGTGTTGCTCCGGATTATATCTGCTGTCACAGTTCTGTTAAGGATGCTTTTCTTGCAGAAGTAAAAAAACAGATTTCACTTCAATTTGGGGAACAGCCGCTTTCCAGTTCAAATTACGGAAATATCATCAATGAAAAACATTTCCATCGAATTTCAGGTCTGATCGATCATGATAAAGTCATTTTCGGCGGCCATAATGATCGCAATACACTGCGTATTGAACCTACAGTTATGGATCATGTAACCTATGAAGATAAAGTAATGCAAGAAGAAATTTTCGGGCCAGTCATGCCCGTTCTCACCTATAATTCACTGGATGAGTTAATCGGTAAGATCAATTCTATGCCGCATCCGCTTGCTCTGTACTTTTTTACCCGTGATAAAGTGGCTGCTCGTAAGGTCACCTCTCAGTGCCAGTTCGGTGGTGGCTGTATCAACGACACTATTATCCATCTCGCGACCAGTGAAATGCCTTTTGGGGGATTTGGTGAAAGTGGTATGGGTGGTTATCATGGCCGTGAAGGCTTCCGGACTTTCTCCCACTATAAGAGTATCGTGGACAAAAAAACATGGCTGGATCTGCCAATGAGATACCAGCCATATAAGAAAATTAATGATAAGTTGATTCATTTCTTCTTGAAATAAATATGACGGAAGGGATATCTGTATATCCAGAGGTTCCCTTCCTGAATACTTCAAATATCATCTTTACATTTTAGTCTAATTTCTTTATAATGTATAACAATCATAACGGATGGCTTTTCCATTTAACGTGTAGGAAGGTTTTCTTCCGGCAAGGAATTCGCTCTTCAGCGGACGTTTTACGATAATCTTCTCCGGTGTAGCTTTGATTGCTGCATCAAAGAGATCCGTCTCTTCGGAACATGGTGGTTCAAGTTTCTGGATCAGCTGTAGCTTCTTGTTGATGAGGCTGGATTTCTGTCGTGCCGGGAACATGGGATCGAGGTAAATAACATCTACCGGATCCAGAAGTTTGGACATACATTCTACGCTGTCTCCCTCGACCAGTTTCATCCGGGCTGCGATTTCCTTCAATATCGGATGTTTCTTTGCGCGCCGCAGTGCGTCTTTCAAAAGGACAGCAACGACCGGATTCTGCTCGTACAGGGTTACTTCGTATCCCTGCGCTGCAAGCAGGAAGGCATCTTCTCCCATACCTGCCGTGGCATCAATCGCCTTGCGTCCTTCTTTTTCTGATTTGGCAGCCCGCACCAGCATTTCATGCTGCAATCTCCCGTTTGTGACACGGTGAAGCATATTTTCAAAATCGCCCTGATAGGTTAATCCATATCCCGTCAGAGAAATACCTTTCGAATCGAACAAAACTGTCAGGTTTTTTCCTGGTTTATCTGCAATGATGCTCTCCGTTTTCCGTGCAAAAGATTCTGCCTGGTCCCGTTGTCCACCTTTTCCAATACATACTGCAAATTTATCATTCATGCTATTTTTTTCACTTTCCTAGGATATGGATATCTTACACTGAAATTCAGAAAATTACAATTACTGCGATCGTCAAATGACATACAGAAATTTTCTGTTGCCATTACATGTAAAAATGTTATAGAATATTTATAAAAGAATGCTAAATAATTCTCATTATAAATTCAACATATAAAGGATGGAAAAATGGCTCAGATTATCTTAACTTTTGGACTTGGAAAAGAAAAAATCAAGGTAGTCCGCAGTATTGCTCAAAAAAACAGAATTCAGATAAAAGAAATCTCTCGAAAAGATTATAATCAAAAACTTGGTGCCCTCGCCGGGATTCAGGGATTTGCTAAAGAAAAAGTAATCTATAACGGCCCGGATTTTCCTCTGGAAATGATTGTATTCTCTGGAATAGATTCCGCACAGATAGATTCCTTCCTGGCAGACTACAAACAGACTGGTGCTCAGACAGTTCCCTTAAAAGCAATCATTACTCCTCAAAATATTTTCTGGACCGTAGAAGCACTCTTCAAAGAATTATGGAAAGAGCACCTGCATTTTCTTCCTGAATAAGTTTCTCTGACGCGAAAATGTCAATAAATGTTAACAATAATTTGTGACATGCTCCCACCACTTAAATCTCTGATTTTGAAGTGGGGGCTTCTTGCTCAATGGCTCTACAGAGCCAAGTATCTACAAGCTATCCTCGCGTGCCCCGCGATTTTTATTAGTCCGGTTACGGACTTCTTATTGTGCTGTCATGCACATTCCCTGCATCGCAAAATCGATCCCAATAAATTTTTCTGCCGGTCTTTTTTCTGCTGTTTGGTTTTCACAGCAAAATAAAAGACTGGCAAAATATTTTCCGGATGGCTCCCTGCTGACTGTCACAGATTTCAGTTTCCATTTTTCTGATATCGGACGGTGAAGCTTCATTCTGACAGCCGTCATCTTAGGCAGTTTCAAATATTTTCCTTCCAGTTTGCAATCAAGAAATTCGATCTGAAAACTCCTGGCAGAGAAGATGACGACGATCTTGAAGCAGAGAAAAAAGTTGAATTAGGAAGCAACGATTACACAGCAGTCGCAGCAAAAATCCTCGAAGGCTGTGGCGGAAAAGAAAACATCACAAGCATTGACAACTGCATCACAAGATTAAGACTTGAAGTAAAAGATATTACTGCAGTCAGTGATAAAGTAATCAAATCTGCTGGTGTTGCTGGTGTTATCAAACCTGGCAAACCTTCCGTACAGGTAATCATTGGACCAAAAGTTCAGTTTGTAGCTGACGAATTTTCCAAACTTTGTGAATAATTAGAATTTAAAAATACCGGACTGTCCTGATGGATAGCCCGGTATTTTTTCCTTGGGAGGTAAGATGATGGAGCATACAAATAATTCCTGTTGTGGTGGTCCATATTATCCGGTATAATAGAGTATCACGCGTTTTGCAGAATATAAGGCTGTATCTTTCCATTCTGCTTTTCTGCAATTCAGAGATATGGTATCTCCGTCTGTCAGAACATTCCTGAGTGATTCCATTCCTTTGTCTGATGTGAGAAGTGCTGTAATTTCTTTTTTGTCTTCTGTGATCCTGACACTGTAATCTACCAGTTCCGGAATCTGAAACAACACATCATCCATCTCTCTGATCGTTCCGGGCTGACTGATCCGCTTCACAAAATCCAGGCGCTTTACTTCACTTCCACAGATACATCTTCCCGGAATAATACGTGTACAGTCTCCGGTCCGGTACCGGATCAGAGGCTGTGCCTCCATTCCAATGGTTGTGATCACCAGTTCTCCCCATTCTCCATCAGGAAGTACGTTTCCCTTTTCATCTATGATTTCCATAATACAATGATTTTCCCGCATATGCATGCCATCATGAGCAGCACAGCAGATGGCTCCGCCAAGCCCCATCTCTCTGGAACCATAATGCGGCCAGAGCTGTGTCTCCAGAATTTTTTCTATCGCATTCATCACTGTTTCCGGACAGGCATCGCCAGATACCAGAGCTCTTTTTATACTGCCTTTTCCACACATTCTGAGCATGGAAAGCAGTGCCACCGGCATACCGACATAAGTATCCGGCTGCTCTTTTTCCAGAATTGTTTTTAGTTCGCCGTAAGTTCTGCCAGTTCCGGTCAGGAGAGGTTTTGCGCCTATACGCCTGATGGCCTCCGCGATCAGTTCTCCAAGACCGAAGGGACCGGAAAACGGCATGGCAACCATAGTCGTACTTCCAGGATAAATAAACTCACCAAGTCCCGCTATAAAAAGCTCTATCGTATGTTCACAGTCTCTTTCTGTGTAAAATACACGTTTACCGGCACCGGTTGTTCCACTCGTCTGTTCTGAGATTACTCTCTGGACTTCTCCCTGTGAACACAGAAGCATCCTTCCACTGTTTTTCGCCAGCTCCGACTCTGTCGTAAACGGAAATGTTTTCAAAGCATCCAGATTTTCCAGTTTTTCCGGCAGATTCCTGTAAAATCCCTCTCGTTCTTTTTCTCTTTTCAGAACAGCATTCAGTTTAGCAAGCTGTATTTTATTTAGTGCTTCTCTCGTAACTTCTGCAATACCTTCCTGCTTACAGATCATTTCATCAATATTGGTTCGTTTCACTTTCTGTATAAATATGTTCCTTTCGAATTAGTCAGGTTGTAGGCACAAAACGGTACCATACCATATTCCGAATCCACTTCACAGATATAGCAGCGTTTCAGACGGTCAAGTTCCAGATTCCAGGCATCCTGAAAAAGCATTCCTGATACTGCAAAGGTCTCATTATGAACCCGATTCAGAAACTCATCCAGTGCGTCTGTCTGCGTCATCTCACCCTCATCATAAGTTTTTGTACTGTAGCTCCACTGGTTCTCAACATACTGTCTGGAATCATCACTGGTTGTACAACAACATCCTTTTCCGGATTTCTTTTCAAGAAGCTTTAATTTTCTCTCACCTTTTCTCAGATAACTCGCATGAAAAGAACAGTATGGATTCTCAGCTCCGCCTCCGGCAAAATCCTCTGCTTTCATGAGTCCCTCTGTCTGTTCCTCGATCAGCTTCAACATCCTCGGTATCGTGATCGGATTTTGCGGGCGTTCCTGTGAACACCTGCCAAAATAACTGATTGGCTGAAAATGTACCCCTCGTACGAATGGCATATGATCCAGAGCAAACTTCAGGATATCCCCTGCCTGCATATCATTCACTCCGGGGGCAATGACCGGTACCAGAGCAATTCCAAGCTCCGCCTCGGAACAGTTCCGGACAGCTTTCTTCTTCACTTCCATCATATCCTGTCCACGAAGCGTCCGATAAACATCATCACTCACTCCGTCAAACTGAAGAAACACCGTGTTCAGTCCCGCTTTTTTCAGTTTTCTGGCATATTCCTCTTCCTCTGCAAGGCGGATCCCATTAGTATTCAGCTGAAAAAATGTAAAACCTTTTTCTCTTCCCATACGTATGATTTCAGGAAGATCATCTCTCATCGTCGGCTCACCGCCTGAAAGCTGTATATTAAACGGACCTCCATGCTCCATCAGAAAATCAAACTGTTTTTCTATTTCACAGATAGAAGGATCTCCTTTCTCCTGACTTTCACCTGCCGAAGCAAAACAGACCGGACAATGAAGATTGCAGCGCTTTGTAACTTCCAGAACCATACAGCAGCCTTTTCGTTCATGTTCCTCGCAGAGCCCGCAGTTATTCGGACAGGCCTTTTCTTTACTCTTTGGATTTACAGGAGTCTCAGCAGACAGATTTTCTCTTCCCCAGGAGAGGTAATCTGCTACACTTCCCTCCCAGATCAGTGTCCGGAATTTCCCATGAAGATCACATTCCTTTGTCAGATAAATCCCCTCTTCACCTATACATTTTTTAGCCGGAAGTACCTTCATACATACCGGACAGACGCTTTTCGTTTTACCAATTGTAATCAAACTTCAATTATCCCCCGTTCTGTCAGTATTTCCATAACTTTCATGTATGTCTCTGCGATGAGTGCAGGACATCTCTCCATGATCACTCCCCAGTCCAGATGTGTGATATCTTTACAATAAAACACTCCGAATTCTTCTTCCGTCTTTTCACGGAACCACTGATACAGTTCCTGCACAGCCGGTTTCATCTGAACATCTTCTTTCTCCTCCGGTGCCAGGTTGCCAAGGAAATATCCTATCGCACAGGCACCTCCTGTCAGACATCCGCATGTATCTCCACAATAACCGATTCCTCCGCCAAGACCACCCAGAGCTTTTACAAGCTGTGGATTTTCTTCACCTATGGTTTCCAGCGTCATGATCATCATCATCTGCGAACAATGATATCCCATGCTCCCAAGTTCCGCTATTCTTTCATAAAGGTCCATATGCTACTCCTTTCTGCCAATCACTGCCGTATAACTTAGCTTTTTTCCTTTATACTGCTTCTGCAGAAGCTTATACTCCTCGCAGCAGAATGAATCATTCCAGATTGCTTCCAGATAATATTCCCTCCAGAGAGCCGTCTGGTCTTCCTGGTGAAGAATGCAGAATCCTGTACATTTAACAACCTCTACAAGATTTCCCTGATCCAGATCTGACAACACGAGTAATCCGCCTTTTTTCAATACACGCCAACATTCTGAAACAGCTTTTTGCTGATCTCCGCTGACAAAAAATGCACACTGGCTGATGCAAAGATCCATACTCTCTGCTGTGTAGTCAAGGTTCAGAAAATCTCCTTTCTGTACATCCCTGCTCCGTGGTGAAAGATCCACTCCATGTGCATTTATTCCCAGGGATTTCAGGATTCGCACGGTCTCACCTTCACCCGCTCCAAGATCAAGGGCTTCCATTCCTTTCCTGAATTTGACATATTCCAGAAGATGGAGTGTCTGTGCCTCACCACCCGGATGTCTGTTCATTTATTTGTCCTCCAGTGCACGTTCCACTGCCAGAACTTTTCCAAGAGCCAGTTCCTCCGGAACATAGACAAAACCACACTTTGGACAGACCGGCATCTCAACCGGAAAACCGTTTTCCAGATACATGAATTTTGCTTTTCCTTTTACCAGTGGAACCTTGCATTTGTTGCAGGTCAGCTTTCCTTCCGGATCAATCGTATAATAGTTTCTCTCAACTGCCATTATTGTCCCACCCTTTTCATAATATTCATTCGATGACTGTATGCTCTGCGTACCAGATACCCTTCTTCTGTTTCTATAAAACGCACCCAGAATGTTACATTTCCAAGTCGACTTCTTGCTACCAGTTCTTTTGTTTCTTCATCAAGGACTGCTTCCTGACTTTCTCGGTAATCTGCCAGCACTCTCTCAACGTCACTCTTAAGGATCATACGTTCATCCATCATTCGGATCGCATCTTCTGTATAGGTCACGGTATAATCTTTTTTTTCCATCATCAGTTCCTCATTCCAGATATTTTTCAGAAGTTTTTCTTTCAGCATAAGCCTGTTGTATCGTTTCTCGCTGATATCCGGCATACTGCAGGCATGATCTCCATACAGTAGTTCCAGAATATGTCTGGACTCTCTTCCTTCTCTGACAAATCGATCTCTGCATGCCATGCAATATGTCACATATGGTGCATCTGAACGTTCCAGACATTTTGCTGCCATTTTGGCTGCCATATCCTTATTCGCATATGCCGTCAGGCCGCCATACCCACAACAGGGAGACAGATCTCTGGAATATTCTGTATTTTCAACTGTACATCCCATTTCGGTCAGAAGCTCTCTTATCGTATCCTGTGTATGTACATCTCCTCTGGCACCGCAGGCATCATGTATTGCAACCGGTACTTCCAGTCCCCTGGCCGTCTCGGGAAGTCCGATTTCCTTCAAAATTTCCCAGACTCCTGTGACCACTGCACCAGTACTCTCTTTTAACTGTTTCATACAGCTCGGACAACCTGCTATGATTGCAGGATCGCCAAGCTTTGCAAGCTCCTGTTTCAGCTGCTCATTTACTTTTTCTGTCATTTCATAACGACCTGCCCATTCACTGATTGCACCACAGCACCCCAGAATCAGTGCAACCCCGCCTTCAACTCTTCTGCACAGGTCTTCATATACATCCATGACTACATCCGGCGCAATCGCTCCGGCCTGACATCCTGGAAAAAACACATATCTGCAGATATCAAATCCAGGCTGAGGTTTACATAAAAAAGCTTCTGAATTTGAAAACAACATGTCCATCAACGCAAACTCATGCGGCGCCAATGGCATCTTATCCGTGGATACCATGTTTTCTCTTGCGGATCTGCAAACCTGACTCATATCAAATCCGTTCGGACATGTCACCGTACACTGTCCGCAGAGTGAACAGGAATTCATCGCTTTATTCATTGGATGATCTCCCATAATAATCTGGGTATTATTATAAATTTCACGGGCCAGAAGACCCGGATGCTTTTTATATTCACTTAAGTAAACACAGCTTTTTATACACTCATCACAATGACACTGTATGCATCTCTTTGCTTCCTCAACAGCCTCTTCTTTCGAATATCCCTCTGCACCACAGGGGATTCTTTCTGACCCTTTGATGCCTTCTATATTCGTATAAAGCCTGGTAGTAACTGCTCCTTCACTGCCTCTGTTGCTGTACGGAGAAAGATTCTGCACGAGAAGATCTACCGTCAGGGCGGCTCTCTTTGCAGAAAAAGCAGCATCCATCACTGATTGTGTTGATCCGCTGACGATCCTGGCCTGTTCTCTCAGCATGATTTCTATATCTGCTTCTTCCTGTGGTGCCAGCTTTTGTGCAATCTCTTCTGATGCACAAACCACATCTGCCAGTTCCATCTTTTCTCTGATAAATACAGGATCAAGACTGCATCCGAATTCAAAAACAAGATCCATGGATTTCAGACGTTTCGCTTCATTCCGACAATCAGATTCCGACAGATGTGCAGCTGCTGCAATATACTCTTCATAATTTTCTTCCTGACAGTAAATAGTTGTAGGATACATTTTCCGCTCCAGTTCCCCTGCCAGAAACAGTGGAAATAATCCTGACCCGAAAATTACTGCCTTTTTCTTTTTTCTTATACGAAAAACACTGCTCCGTTTTCCGGATTCCCCATATCGGACAATTGCGCGCTCTACTTCACGTATGGATACACCGTCGCCAATTTCACAAAGCTTACATTTCTCTTCACAGGGAGCCGTGCATCCGTCGCAGAGAATCATCGGAAATGGAGTGATCTTTTCATAGATTGCCAGAGCCTTCTTAAAATTTCCTTTTGCAGCATAAAACAGCATCTCTTTTGTATCTACTTTGAAGGGACAGGCCGCAACACAGTACGCCGGCTGATCATGGACGCAGAGACTGATCATATGATCCATCTCTTCCTTTGACATTCGATTTACATGATACACATGAGTAGAACCTCTTTCCTGTATATATGTCATAGCCTGCACTCCTTTCGTTGCTGTGAACCGGATCAATACAATTCTTTCGTCTCTAAAGGGGAGACAGTTTACCGTCTCCCCTCATTATATCACATGATAAAATCAGATTTATGATTTATTTCTCAAGTTCCTTCAATGCTGCAAGAACTCTTTCCGGACGGGCAGGAACACGTGTAATACGTGCACCTGTCGCGTTGTAGATTGCATTCAGGATTGCAGGATGCGGAGCATCCAGTGGAGCCTCACCACAGCCGGCAGCGCCATAAGGGCCACTTGGACGATAGGTTTCATTGAAATGAAGTTCAATATCATCCGGCGCATCCTTCGGGTATGGGATACCACAATTTTTCAGAGTGGTATCGTGGTTCAAATCTTCAAAGTCTTCTGTCAGAGCAAGACCCAAACCCTGCACAAGGCCACCATAGAAGTTGCCTTCTACAAGAAGTCTGTTCATGATCGTACCTACATCGGCAACACATGTAAATTTCTCAACAGTAACCTTGCCGGTTTCTGTATTAACTGCAACTTCCGGAAGGAAAATCGTGTACATATAAGTTGCAAACGGATCACCCTGTGCCGTATCCTGATCGATCGGATGATCTGCACAGAAGGTTGTTACCCAGTTACCTTCATATTTTGTTTCAAGACCTTCCGCTACCATTTCGTCATAAGTACGGAACGTTCCATCTTCTTTCTTCATTGCTGCAACAAGGTTTTCTGCTGCCAGACGGCATGCATTGCCTGACATAACCTGTGAACGAGAACCACCTGCCGGACCTGCATTCGGACATGTCTTAGTATCATTCATAACAAGTTTGATCTGTTCAGGTCTGATTCCGGCCTGACGAAGTGTTTCATGAGATGATACAAGAACGCCCATATCCGCACCCTGTCCATGATCTTCCCATGCAGCATACATTGTAACAGTTCCATCCGGATTCAGTTCTGCAAAAGCATTGGATGTATCAACACCATCAAGTCCGCAGCCATAAACACCAAGAGATACACCGATACCATATTTTATCTTGCCATCAGAAGCTGCATTCTTCTCGGCAACACGTTTCTTAGCTGCTTCATACAACGGACGTGCAGTCTTGAACAGTGCTTCCTCACAATATACTTCCGGCGGATAACCTGTCGGGATCGTGGTTCCTTCAGATTCCTTGTAACAGTTCATTTCACGCATATCAAACGGATCGATTCCCATCTTTGCTGCCAGAACATCAATTGCGATCTCAGATCCCATATAGGACTGCGGAGAACCGTAAGCACGGAAAGCAGATCCCCATGCATGGTTAGTAAATACTGTTGTAGATTTGTTACGGATAGAATTGATTCCATAACCAGCGCCTGTGAACTGAGAAAGTCTCATGGTAAGCAGATCACCAAATTCTGAATATGGACCATGATCCACATAATTGTTGCCCCAGAGAGCAAGGAGTTTACCATTTTCATCTGCCGCAAGTTTAATATTCATAAATGCAGGAGATCTCTTTCCTGTATAAGTAATGTTCTGGAACTGATTGAATACCAGAGATACAGGACGCTCAAGAATTTTTACAGCTGCACCGATCAGGGCTTCATTTGTCGGAGAGAACTTGTAACCAAAGGTTCCTCCCGCATGGTTCTGAACAATTCTTAAATTCTCCATCGGAACGCCGATACCATCAGCGATCATCGGCATATGGAGATGAATACCGATAGATTTGGAATGCACTGTTATCATACCATCTTCATCAATGTAGCCATAACCACAGTCCGGTTCAAGATGGAGATGTGGCTGACGTGAACAGTAGGATTCGATCTCTACCTGCTGTGAATCCGGAATGCTGTCCCAGTCAAAATCAGGTCCCTTGATACAGTTTGTCTCAAAGAATGCATTTGGAACACCTGGATGGATTTCTGCCGCATCCGGTGCGATCGCATCCATTGCATTCATATATGCAGGAAGTTCTTCAATCTCAACTTTAACTGCATCTGCCGCTGCACGTGCATGTTCTTCTGTATCAGCTGCTACGATTGCAATCGCATCACCAAACTGGAAAATCTTCTCATCGCAGAGTACCGGACGTTCAAATCCATCTGTCTTATTGTGTTTCGGAAGCATTACAAGACCATTAATCTTGTTTGTTCCGCCGGCTGCTTTAATGTCTTTTGCAGTGATAACACGGAAAACCCCCGGCATGCCTTCTGCTTCTGTTGTATCAATGCTGAGGATGTTCGCATGAGAAACTTTTGCCTGTGTAAGTGCCAGACGAAGAGTTCCCTCCGGCATCTTTAAGGCATCATCTGCACCAAAATCCCAGGTACCTGTTACCTTCTGTGCTGCTGATGGACGAATATAATTTGTACCAACAATAGAATCACCGGTCTGTTTAAAAACAAGATCCTCTTTTGTCATCTCGCCACGCATAACTTTTGCTGCTGCCATAGTTGCATCGATGAGCGGCTTGTAACCGGTACAGCGACAAAGGTTACGCTGTTTGTTAAACCATTCTCTTACTTCTTCTCGAGTCGGGCTTGGATTATTGTCAAGAAGAACCTTCGCTGAGATAATGAAACCTGGAGAACAGAAACCACACTGTGCACATCCGTATGCCATCCAGGCAACCTGGATCGGATGCATATCAGAAATTGTTCCCACACCTTCAATGGTTGTAATCTCTGCATTATCCGGAACACGACTCATCTTATAGATACAGGATCTTGTAACTTTTCCGTTCATAATTACGTTACAAGCTCCACAATGGCCCTCACCGCAGCCAATCTTACATCCCGTAAGAAGAAGATGATTACGGAGAACCTGTGCCAGTGTTTCATCCTTATCAAGAATAAGGATTCTCTCAACACCATTGATCTTCAATGTCTTTTTGATCATCTTGCATCCCTCCTGTTAAAAAAATGTCCCTATTATGTTACTGATCTTCCGGCTTATGTGTTCCGCATGGATCATGATCCGCACCCTTGCCCGTCAGATCTTTGAGTCTTTCCATTCCTCTGGCAGAATAGAAAACAATGGAAGAACTGCTTCCATCCAGATTCTCACCGCTGAGTTTTAATACATTTGCATTTTCGTAATAATCCATCGGAAGTGTCCGGCTGTATTCAACTCCCGTACGCTCATCTTTTACCTGTATGGTAACTTCTTTTGCGGTAATTTCAAAAATCTTATCCATGAAAAAGTTCTCCTGTCCACATCATTATGTATATATTCATTCTATCATGCTTTTTTACAATATTGCAAATTACAATTAAATAAAATTTGGCTATTTTCACACAATTTTCTTTTTTTTATGATATAATGGTATCAATTTTATACAATGCCTTTAAGGAGGTGACTATCATGCAGACAGGTGCCTTGATTGTTGCTGCCGGAAAATCATCACGAATGGGAGACTTTAAACCCATGCTTCAGCTTGGATCCATTTCCATTGCCCAGCGAGTGATCAATAATTTCCGGCAGGCCGGGATTTCTAAAGTAGTTGTGGTAACAGGATATAAGGCAGATGTGCTGGAGCGCCATCTTGCCTCCAATAATGTAATCTTTCTTCGAAACGAAGACTATGCAACAACTCATATGTTTGATTCTGTCCGGATTGGACTGGAGTATCTGAAAGACAAGGTTGATACAGTGCTCTTTACCCCTGTGGACGTTCCACTGTTTACAGCCCGGACTGTCACTCAAATGCTCTCCGCAGACCATCCTCTTGTAACTCCGGTCTGTGAGGGTAAACCCGGTCACCCGATCCTGCTCCGTTCCTCACTTATTGATTCCATCCTGAAAGATGACGGCAGTTCAGGTCTTGAAGGTGCTGTAGAGCACTGCGGCACACCCATGTATTTTCTGAATGTGGAGGATCCCGGAATCATTCACGATGCCGACACACCAGAGGATTATGCCGAGCTTCTCCATGCACACAACCAGAGTCTGATCCGTTCAGAAATCCACATTCAGCTGGCTCGCGAAAAAGTATTCTTTGATGAACAGCTTTATTCGCTTCTGACGCTGATCCATGAAACAGGCTCTGTCCGCGATGCCTGTGAGCATATGCACATTTCCTATTCCACCAGCTGGAATCTGATCCGTACATTGGAATCGCAACTTCACGAACCATTGATCAGCAGAAGCCAGGGCGGTGTAAACGGAAGTCACAGTGAACTGACACCATACGGTGAAGAGTTTCTGAAACGATATGCGCGTTTTTCAGAAGAAACACGAAACTGTTCAGAAAAAATATTTGAAAATTGTTTCAGAGGATTTTTTAATGCGTGATCTTTATCTGATACGACACGGAAAGCCACAATATCCGGATGAGCATTCTTATTGTATCGGACAGACTGACCTGCCTTTATCCATGCTTGGACACTTACAGGCAGTCCTTTTGCACGAGGAACTGTCCGATAAGATCTCTGCAATATACTGCAGTCCTTTATCAAGGGCTGTCGATACAGCCAGTCATATAGCACCTGCCCTTCCACATCTGACTGTTTCCGAACTGTCAGAACGAAATCTTGGATCGTGGGACGGCCTTTCTTTTGATAAAATACGTCAAAAATGGCCGGCGATTTATGAGGCACGTGGCAAAAATCCGGAATGTCCGATTCCAGGAGCAGAGACTCCTCTGGAATCCGGTACACGCTTTTCACAGGCGATTTCCAGGATTCTTCATTCTTCGGACAGTAATATTGCGGTTGTCGCTCATACGGATGTGATCTCTTTTTATTTATGGATGCTTTATCCGGAAATATCTGACATACAGAAGTTCCGGCTTCCATGCGGCTCTTATTATCATCTAAGAGTAGATACAGAGGGAAATGCTGCCTTATCTGATTCACATTACATATTGCCGCATCCTGTTTTGAATGATGAATTATGTCGGATGCTCAGGAATTCTGTTGATCTCCCGCAGCATGTACAGGCTCACAGCGATGCCGTTACGGAACTGGCCTGCCGTTTATGTGATATACTTAAAGTTCATGGATATCTTTTTGATCAGCAGCTCATCCGCTCCGGTGCGCTTCTGCATGATATTGCAAGACTTCAGAAACATCACACAAAAACAGGCGGTGACCTTTTCTTACAATTAGGTTATCCCGAAATCAGCCAGATCATTTCACAGCATCATGGTTTAAAAGAAACAAAACTGGATGAAACGGCTATTGTTTTTCTGGCTGATAAACTGATTGAGGAAACACAGCGTGTATCTATCGAAAAAAGATTTGCTGACAATCTGCATAAATGCAAAAGTCCGGAAGCGATGAAATCACACGAACGCCAGTTAAAGCAGGCTCGCGCGCTGCAGGATATGATACAATCCATCTGTTATATAACACTTTAACATACAAAATTACCGGAGGTTTTTTATATGAGAACATTATTTCAGACAATAAAACAGCAATTTCTGGAGGGAAATGACCTTGTGCTTGCTTCCATCACAGCATCATCAGGATCGACTCCACGAGGTGCCGGATCCCGCATGCTGATCGGAAAAAGCGGTAGAATTGCAGGCACTATCGGCGGCGGCGCTGTCGAGTATCGTGCTGAACTTATGGCTCAGGATATTCTTGAGAAAAAAGAATCCTGCGAACATGAATTCCGACTGAACCGTAAGGATGTTGAGAATATCGGTATGATCTGTGGTGGTGATGTTACCGTCTTTTTCCAGTATCTTGATCATAATGATCCGGTTATTTCAGAGATTACAGAAACTGCCGCAAAATCATACGAGGAACGAAAGGATTTCTGGCTGATCTGTGATCTTAAGACAACCTCCGGCATGAGTCTTTACAGCCCTTCTTATGGCCTGATCGGAAATGCCGCTGTTCCTTCATCCATATTATCGTCCTTGTCTGCACAGCCATGCCGTTATCGCGGTGATGATTATGATTTGTTTTCAGAACAAATAGGCACATCCGGAACTGTCTATGTATTTGGTGGTGGACATGTTTCGCAAAAGCTTGTACCAATATTAGCAAGTGTTGATTTCCGCTGTGTCGTTCTGGACGACCGCCCGGAATTTATTGATCCTGTGCTTTTCCCGGATGCAGTTGAAACGATACTTTGTGATTTTAATCATCTGGACCAGAGTATCTCTGTCACAGATGCAGATTACTGCTGCGTGATGACACGTGGGCATGCTTATGACACAATCGTACAGGCACAGCTTCTTGCCACACCAGCATGTTATATCGGGGTTATCGGAAGCCGTGCAAAAAAAGCTGCTGTTTTCCGCAAGCTTGTGGAAGAGTACGATGTTACTGAACAAGAACTGGAACGGATTGTCTCTCCTGTAGGACTTGAGATTAAAGCAGAAACACCGGCTGAAATAGCAATCTCCATCACAGGACAGATGATCGAGGTTCGTGCCGACAGAAAGGCTGCCGCAAAATGATGACAAAACCTGTATATCGAACTGTAATCTTTGGTGCCGGACAGATTGGACAGATGACTGCAAGACTACTTGGCAGTTCCTGTAAACTTTTGTGCTTTGCCGATAATGATTCCCGGAAGCATGGACAGCATATTGGCCATGTTCCTGTCTGTTCCCCAGATGATGCAGCTGCACTTCTTCCGGATCTGATCATCCTGGGTGTATTAGATGAAGAACGACGTAACTCTATGAGAAAACAGATGGAAAGCTTAGGTTATCACGGACCATTTTGTGATCCATCTGCCCTTCGCATGTTCGATGCACGGATTGCTGTTATGCGTCTCTTATCAGAGCAGATCTATCAGTTAAATATTTCGGGAGATGTTGCCGAACTCGGTGTTTTTCAGGGTGAATTTTCTTCCCTGATCAGTGCTGCCTTTCCAGATCGCAAAATCCATCTTTTTGATACTTTTGAGGGATTTTCAGAAAAAGATGTGGCAATAGAGACCTCCTGTAATCTGTCCCGTGCCAGAACAGGTGATTTCTCTTCTACTGATGTTGACTCTGTTCTTCGCATTATGCCTGATCCTGCACGGACTGTAATCCATAAAGGATGGTTTCCGGATACTTTTGCCGATATTACAGATGCAGATTTCTGTTTCGTATCTCTGGATGCTGATCTCTACGCTCCGACTGCCGCTGCGCTTCCACTGTTTTATGAACGCCTTTCTACAGGCGGAGTTCTCCTGATCCATGATGTGTACAGCACACAGTTCTCCGGCTGCAAAAAAGCTGTTGATGAATTCTGTCAGAAAAACCATCTCTTCGCAGATCCTGTATGTGATCTGCATGGAAGTGCAATAC
Source organism: Blautia sp. 210820-DFI.6.14 (assembly GCF_020558815.1). Classification (NCBI taxonomy): domain Bacteria; kingdom Bacillati; phylum Bacillota; class Clostridia; order Lachnospirales; family Lachnospiraceae; genus Blautia; species Blautia sp. 210820-DFI.6.14. The sequence continues at coordinate 64,103 of NZ_JAJCKS010000009.1, read as the reverse complement.
TTCGTAAGATATGACTTTTCTTAATATGCCAAAATCTCCGGTTCACTCTGAACCGGAGATTTTTATCTCATTGTATAGTCTTATTCCACGTCTCTGCCTGACATTTATAAAGTTCCTTTAAGAACATTTTCCAACTGTTCATCAGATAGATCAACATGATAGAAAAGATTAAAAAACTCACGTATTTCTTCATTAACATCACATTTGATGTATTCTGGATAAACCACTGCGGAGAGCCAACGCATACCAATCAGACGATTGGGTCCGGCCGGACGATCCACCCAGCTGAACGGTGCATTTGGAGTTCCATAAACTTTGTTATCCTGTACCGCTTTTAACGAAGCGTAGTCTGGATTGCTCAGAATATCTTCTGCTGCAGAGTTTCCGCTTTTGTCTGCTTTTGGTTCACCATTTACAACGATCACATCTGGATTCCACGCAAGAAGCTGTTCAGCTGAAATCTGAACGCGAGATCCGTCTCCAAGTTCCAGATCTGCAACATTGGTTACATTGACCGCATCAAGGATCTGTGCATGCTGAGATCCTCTAGGTGCAGTTTCCAGAGAATCCTCTCCATTGCCAAAATATACACTGACCTTCTCGTCTTCCGGGATATCCGCAAGTGAAGCAATATCTGTAAATATCTTCTCTGAATACTCAGCAAGCTCTTCTGCATGATCCTCTACGCCAAGAAGTTCACCCATAAATCGAAACGCCTCTGCCGAATTATTGAGTTCGTTATCCACTGCAATAACCGGGATTCCCAGACTTTTCGATAACGCATCACAGTCAGAAACCATTGCATCATTGATTTTGCCACAATTAAGTGCAATTGTAGGATTAGCAGCAATTACAGCTTCATAATTGATCGCATCTCCCATTCCAAAATTCGGAAGATCATGATATTTTTCCAGAATAATTGACTTCTCAACGTCATTTAATTCATAATTCCATCCCAGAAGTTTATCAGGTGCAACCATATACATAAAAATTGCAGCAACCGGGCCTGTCGAAAAAACAGATTCTATATCTTCTGCTGCCGGGACAGTAACCTTTCTTCCAGCCATATCTGTGATCTCACGTGTTTCCCCGGTTTCCTGTGTTTCAGTCTGCTCCTCACTCTGTGTTGTCTCTTCCGAAGCCGCTTTTGTTTCCGAATAACCTGCAAAAAGGCTGACTGTCATCACGAAGCATAACAGCAACGCCAAAAGATGTCTGTGCTTTTTGTTCATAAATTCTCTCCCTTCTTTTCTCCATATTCAGTCAGATTTGACGTTTATTAAATTGACTATACAACTTTTTCGCATTATAATATATATGCGAATAGTTTTCAAAAGCAATTCGCTTTTTTCTGAGTATAGCGCCATAAACTCAGTTAGTCAAGTTACACAAGGTGAGTGATCATGAATTTGACAGATAACGCTAAAGAAATAAATACCACCCAGCGAAAACATCATCGTCTGTTACTGACAGTTATGCTGGTAATTTTATTTATAATTATAATACTTTCCTTTGGAGTCGGATATTATCCGCTTACCCCCTCTCAGGTACTGAAAGCATTTTTATCAAAATTTGGTTATAAGGGAGATATTTTGCCGCAGGCAGCTACCATATTCTGGAATATCCGTCTGCCGCGTATCCTCTCCGCTTTATTTATTGGAGTTTCCCTTTCAGTAGCAGGTTCCACTTATCAGGGAATGTTTCGCAATCCGCTGGTATCTCCGGACATCCTTGGTGTTTCATCCGGTGCCAGTCTTGGTGCTGCTTTTGCTATTTTAAACGGAGCTTCAAACTGGGTGATTCAGCTTTCTGCTTTTGCAGGCGGTGTGATTGCAGTTGCCGCATCCTACCTCATCAGCCGAAAGTCTGCACACTCTCACACACTCAGTCTTGTACTGACAGGAACTATGATCATGTCACTCTGCAATGCGGGCGTAACCATGATCAAATACATTGCAGATCCCAATGACGTTCTTCAACAGATCACCTTCTGGCTCATGGGCAGTCTGACCAAGACTACTATGAATTCTTTTGTATGGAGTGTCATTCCAATGATCATTGGACTAAGTATGATCTTTATTTTTCGCTGGCAGATCAATCTGCTCACTTTAGATGAAGAAGAAGCCAGAAGTATTGGAATAAATATTCGTAAATATCGTCTAATTTTTATCATTGCTTCAACCCTACTCAGTGCTGCAGCTGTTTGCCTTGGCGGCCTGATCGGATGGGTGGGATTAATGATTCCACATCTGGCACGCGCACTGGTAGGCGTGGATTATAACCGACTGATACCTGCAAGCGCTATGCTTGGCGGCGGATATCTGATACTGGTTGATGACATTGCCCGCTCCATTTTATCCATGGAACTTCCACTTGGTGTTGTTACAAGCATCATGGGTGCTCCATTTTTTATCTATCTTATTATCAAACGAAGGGAGCGTGCATAGTTTATGCTTCTGACAATAGAAAATGTTTTTGGCGGTTACGGAAATGGAGATGTTTTAAAAGGTATCAGCTGCAATGCCGACTATGGTGATGTACTTTGCCTGCTTGGCCCTAATGGCTGCGGAAAAACAACTCTCTTCCGCATGATGCTGGGAACCCTTCCTGTTACTGATGGAAAAATAGCCATTGACGGAAAAAACATTCATGACTTTACAACGAAGGCACTGGCAAATATGATCGCCTATATTCCTCAATACCATTCCCCCGTATTTGCCTATACCGTTCTTGATATCGTAATTATGGGACGTGCTTCCCATTTTTCGGCTTTTGAAACCCCAAAAGAACCTGACCGTGAGGCTGCTTTCTCTGCATTGGAAAAAGTAAATGCACTGCATCTTGCCAACAAGAAATATACATCTTTAAGTGGCGGACAGCGACAATTGGTTTTAATTGCCCGGGCCATCTGTCAGTCTGCAAAAATCTTTATCATGGATGAGCCGGCAGCAAATCTGGATTATGCAAATCATCAGCTTCTCATGAATGTAATTTCAGGACTTGCCCGTCAGGGATACTGCATTATCATGTCGACACACAGCCCTGAGCACCCTTTTTCTGTCGGTACTAAGGTTCTCCTCATGAAAACAGGAAAAGTCGTTGGATTCGGCACTCCCAAGGAGGTCATTACATCTGAAACACTACAATCCGTATATGATATTGAAATGGATGTTATAACAGCACATGACCGTTACGGATGTGAACGGACCATCTGTTTACCTGTAAATAATTCATGAAGCAGTTTTCAGGGAGGAGCTTAAATGAATTCTGTATTGGATTACTTTATTTCTCTGCAGGAATCTCAGTCTGCAGATATGAATGAGCAGTCGGTAGAAATGTGGAACAGACGTGCAGAATTTTGGGAAAATGCACGCAAAAAGAATCAAAAAGGAAATGAACGTGTTGTCAGTGCAATAAATTATCTCGAACAAAAGGGACTTCTTGACAAAAATTATGATGTGGCAGATATCGGATGCGGACCCGGCCGTTTTGTTGCTGCCTTTGCCAGGCACGTACATAAAGTAGTCGGACTTGATATCTCCGACAAAATGATCTCACACGGAATGGAACATATTCAAAAAGAAGGATTAAGTAATGCCTGTCTTTATGTATGTGACTTTCAAAAATTAGATATCGAAAAAGCAGGTTATAAACATGCCTTTGATCTTGTATTCAGTTCAATGACCCCCGCACTCCATGGTATGAACGGACTGATGAAGTCCATTGAAATGAGCCGGGCATGGTGCTGTAACACCACACATCTTGAAAGACGGAACTTACTCCGGGAACAGATCATGCAGGATGTATTTGGCCGACAACTAACGCCTCAGTGGAATAGTCGATGGTTTTTCTCTCTTTTTAATATATTATTTTTACTTGGCTATGATCCTGAAACAAGCTATGAAAAATCTCACCGCGAAACCTGGGTAACTCCGGACGAACAATACATTGACTTTCTTATGGAACACATGCTTCCATCTGAGGAACACACACTGGAAAATGTACATAAGATCACCGACTGGGTTCACACCCATTTAAATGAAGACGGACAAATCAAAGAAGTCACACATTCCGCTTATGGAAGAATTCTCTGGGATGTTCGAAACAAAACAGTTCGACCTGATTACAGAACTGTCATAAATGATAGCATGGCAAAATAATCGGTATTACTACAAAATAAAAAGGAATTCTGATATGGCTCGACATATATTTTTAACCGGAAAAAAACAGATTGGTAAATCTACGTTGCTTCAAAAAATATTAAAGAATTACCAGGGAACTGCAGACGGATTTCTGACCGTACGGACAAAAGAATATCTGGGAGATCAGTATTCTGTCCATATGTATCATCTGACAGAATCCAGAGATCCAAATGAACAGAATCTTCTGTTTGTGTGCGGAAAAGCCAATGAGCATACTGCAGATACTTTCAATTGTCTTGGTTGCAGGATTCTTTCCATGTGTTCTGACTGTTCCCTGCTTATTATGGATGAGCTTGGTCCACATGAGGCAAAAGCTGCTTTATTCCGTGAGGAAATCTTACATCTTCTTGATGGACAGATTCCTGTTCTTGGCGTCTTACAGGAACCTGCAGAAGCCTGCTGGCCTGAAATAGTAAATCATCCAAATGTCGAGATAATTACACTTTCCGAAAGCAACCGAAATAATTCCTCTTTGTGTGAGCATATTCTGTCGGATTTTTGAGCCTTCAGGATCACTGTTTCATTCAGGCTGTCCAGATTACTGGTCGGTTCATCCAGCAGAATAAGCAGAGCATCATGCGAAAGTGTTCTGACCAAACTGGAGCTGCTTGTGATTGATGATTTCGGTCTTATGGAACTCGATCTTGATAAATACCGGGATCTCTTTGAAGTCCTTGATACCAGGGATGGCAGGAAATCAACTGTAGGTATCTCGCAATTTCCAGCCAGTACATGGTTCGATATGTTTGCCGATAACACCTACGCTGATGCGTGCCTTACATGTATCACCAATAAGCACCATATGTGTCGTCTAGAGATGAACGGTATAAATATGCGTGAAACAGAATGAATATATTCCTGTGTTTTTTGCATTACTCACAAACTCAATCCAATCGATAATCTTTCTTTTATATTCGGATCATGATTTTTGCTGTAAATTCACCATCCTTATATGTAAAGTTGCTAGCACCACCATTTCTTTCTGTGATATGGCGTATGGATTGAATTCCTATTCCATTTCCCGAATGCTTTGTAGACTGAAAAACACCATTCTTTTCCAGTATCTTTGCATCGAAATTATTCTCAGCCTGAATCAGAAGAATATGTGTATGATGCAAATACATCTTTATAACAATCTTTCTTCTGGAATCTTCTGTCTTCAGACTTGCCTCTATTGCATTTTCCAGAAGGTTTGAGAGCACCAGACATATATCCATCTCATCCCCCAAAAAGTTATCTGGAATATCAATCTGTGCCAGAAAAGGAATACCTTCTTGTTTTGCATGATTCGAATAATATCCAAGTATACTGTCCACAGCCTGATTATCGCAGAAATGGAAATCAAAACTTGGCATTTTTCTGTCGGCACTGGACAGATATTCTTTAATTTTTTCCATATCACCTTTTTCTGCCAATGCAGCCAGCTGAAGATAATGATGCCGGATATCGTGACGTACCTGTCTTGTCTCTTCAATAGCCGCACAAAGATTGTCATATCTGGAGCGCTGCAGAGAAAGGAAATGATTTTCCTGCTGAAGCCTTGCATTTTTATTCAGACTTAATGCCATCATAAGAAATATCGCATAAAAGAGAGTCAGAATTATTAAAAGAACAATACTGACTACTATATAAATCTGTAAAATCCGCCCTGTATATAAAGTACTCTGATATTTGGGGACCATGAATTGATTTAATCCGATAAAAATCAACGGCAGGATCCAGAATATATACCACGTCTGAGCGAAATTTTCATCTGCTATCAGAATCCGTACCATATGCGTGGCAGGATACCATGCAATCAATACAAAGCTCAGACAGATGAGATTATAAAAAATCCCTGCTTTCACACATAACCATAATTGTTTTTCTGCGATATCAGGTTCAAAGATCATAATAGCATTTACTGCCCTGGACAGACTTTTTACGCACGCAAAAACAGCACAGACTGCCAGAAAAATACTACTGGATTTCCAAATGGAGATCTGAAGAGTTTTATGATAAAGCAGCATGAGAAACAGCAATACAGGAATCAAAAACAAAGTAGTCATAATCTGAAAATAATAACAGACAATACCTCCTGACAGGCTGATTCCCAAAAGCAGCGGAAACATCCATAATCCAAGTTTAAAAGGAGCCTGCCTCAGGCAGGTCTTTACCGGCAGATATGCAAGAAGCATACCCGGAATAATTACAGCAATTTCCAATATCGGACGCATTATTTCACTCATTTTTATTTTCCTCACTGAAACAAAAATTCCATAAAAGTCTGCCTTGCATTTTTAAGCAGCTTACGACTGACAGGAATATTATTATCATCATCCATAAGAAACATATTTCCATCAAAATCAACCGCATGCTCCAAATTGATAACAATCCCTCTATTGCATGAATAAAAGCGAGAATCCATTTTCAGCGAAGCCGTAAATGCCTCAAAAGACTGACGGGTGAGCATCTCCTTTCCGCCCGTAGTGTGTATATGGATCATGTGTGAAAAATGTTCTGCGTAAATAATATTTTTAAAAGGGATCTGTATGTTACTTCCATTCACTTTTACATCAATGTACTTTCCAGAATCTGGAATTCTGGAGAGTATTTCATCAAGCAGTGTTGAAATTTCTTTTTCGTTATATGGTTTTACAAGATAATGCAGTGCCCTGACTCTGAATCCTTCCAATGCATGATCTGTGGATGTGGTAGTGAAAATCAGGAAACAATCTGAATCTGACATTCTAAGTTCTCTTGCAATTTCAATTCCATTTGCGCCATTCATATAAATATCCAAAAACACTACGGTAAAAGGGCGTTCTTTTGCTGCCACCAGAAATTCTTCTCCTGATTCAAACTCAACGAAATCACCAGGAATATTCCTTTTTGAAAGCTGGTTATTAAGCCATCCATACAATACCGCACGCTCTTCTTTTATATCATCGACAATCGCAATTCTCATAGTCGCTCCCCCTTCATGTTTCTGAAACATATAAAGAGTATAGCATAATTTTTTTATCCAATCCATGAAAGTGTTTTTGCAATTCGTGCCATTTTCTGCTGTTTCGTGACAGAATTCTTGAAATTCTTCTTACTTTTCATATAATAAAACAAACGAATATCCCTCACAATAACTTACTTGATTCCACTAAATATGCTTTTAAATATAGGTGAAAGGAGGAGATTTGTGTATCGTATTGCAGTATTAACTGATTTAAAACATGAAGCGGAACATTACGCAAAAGTAATTAATGATTACTGCATAAATCAAAAGCTTTTTCCATTACTTGAAACTTATCAGAATCAGGAAGTTTTTTTTAAAGAGATACAAACGCATGTACCAGATATTGTACTTCTTGTACTACCTGGAGTAGATGGACTCAATGCGGCAGAACATCTGCGCTCCTTATTTCCTGGCTGTGGAATTATCTGGTGCAGCAATTTAGATTTTTCACTTCATGCTTTCAGGCTTCGTGTAGAATACTTTTTTCTGGAACCAGTGAGGGACGATGAAATCCAGGAAGGTCTCAGAGCCTGGTTCAGATTGAAAAAAACAATCATTTAAACAATATAATTTCAGGAGGAAAATGAATGAAGAAAAGAACTTTATTCCTTGCAATGACAGCATTAATGATCACTATGACATCTGGAGGCAGCCTGACTGCCGTATATGCCGATGAAATACCAACAGAAGCAGCCGAAACCTCTGAATCAACAGAATTACCAATAAAACCTCTGACAGCCAAAATAGTGGATGAAAATCCTTATATGGCAAAAAGTGATTCCAATATTCACCATGACTGCTACAATACTGACTCTACAGATGAGGTGCTTCCTGTTGATATCTATTCAGAAATCAATGTTTCTTATGAGAAGACAAATCCAAATGCTTCTCCTGCAATCTTTTTTGACACTTACGGACATGCCGTAGTTCCGTTCCTTGGCGGGCTCGCCATTCGCGACATCAATGCTGATGAAACTCAGACACTGGGCTGCTTTTCTCCAAAACAGCATGATGGTGGTGGTTATATGATCCAGAGTTCCTATTCCTTTGTCGATGAGAGCAACCGTCTGGTATGTCCTACCAGCAACAATCATGTTCTTATGCTGAAGGCAACTGATGACGAAGGTAATGTCCTTCCTGAATTTGAAAAGGTACTTGATATTGATATAAAAACAGCTGCCGAAGAAAAACTTGGAAAAACACTGGATCAGAATCTTCTTTCTGTCGTATTTGATTATGATGGAAATCTGTGGTTTGCAACAGGTGGATTCCGTATTTATCCTGATCGAAAACAGCAAGGGGCAGTTGGTTATATTTCCCGGGCGGCCATTGATTCTATTCTGAACGGTGAAGAAATAAACCTGTCAGATGCCGTATTTGTATACGAATTAACTCCTGGTGAAGGTGCAGAAAACGGAATTTCTGCTTCAAAAGATGGCGCTGTAATCCTTACAAATACAAACTGTTATCTGTTCCAGGCAGATAATGGAATAAATAAAGTATGGCAGACTGCTTATGAAAGTGTCGGTGCCAAAGAGAGCAAAGAAGGAGATTCTACAACCGGTGGCTGTCTTGCATGGGGAAGTGGATGTTCCCCATCTTTGACAAAGGATCTTGTTATGTTTACAGACAACCAGAACCCGGTAAATCTGCTTGCACTGGACATGAAAACCGGTGAAACAATGGCAACCATGCCAGTCATCGATGAACTTCCTGAGGATGTACAGGTATCTGTTGAAAACTCAGCAATCGTATACGATAACGGATCCGGAACAGTAAGTACGATCGTGTGCAACTGGTTTGGTGCTGGAAGTGCCAACCTTGGGAAAGAAGACAGCGACTCATCCATACAGAGCTATGAAAATATTTATGATGTAAACTGGTTAAGACAGGGAAACAGCATGATTGCTCCTGGTGTGGAACGCGTAGATACAATAAAAACAGATGATGGTTATGAAATGAAGAGCATCTGGTGCAGAAGTGATCTCTCTGACACTTCTATGCTGAAGCTTTCTACCGCGACCGGATACATTTACGGTTATGTTCAGGATATGGAAACCAGCATGTGGCAGTATATTATGCTTGATTTTGAGACCGGTAAAACTGTGTTCACGATGAATGTATCAAATAAACCTGGATATAATAACATGGCGATTGGCATGTATGCAGGAAACAGTGGAAATGCCCTCTATTGTCCAACCGGATATCTTGAACTTCTGAGATTACAGGATCGATTTGTATATCTTCCGGAAATGCCTTATCGTAAAGTCAATCTGGACAAGGCTAACCGAAACGTTTTAAGTCAGGATAAGTTTGAGGCTGATGGCGGACAGGGAACTGTAACAGGATGGCTGAATACTGTCACAGTTGAAAATGTTCATCCAAATACTACGGTTGCTCTGCGTATGAAGGGTATATCCGGAGAAACTGGAAGTCTTAAACTTTATTCCTATGAAACAGATGGTTCTTTAAAAGAGGTCCCTGCAGAATTGTGGCATATTCAGACAGAAGCTGGTGAAACACCAGATACTTTATCTGACAATATATTATACGAAGTTCACTTTACCGTACAGGATAATGAAGCGTTTGATCTTTGCGAAGAGGAAAAAGAAATTAAAATCTCAGCTGTACTTGGAAACGCATAAACAAAACTTGTATCGGGAGTATCCCAAATGCTTTGACTGCAAGTCCATGGATACTATCTGCTGCCAGTTCCTGATTACCAGATTCTCCAGACACACTGACAGAATCCACGTAATCCTCGTTAACGACACACTTGGATATTGATTTGACAACTACAAGAAGCCGGAAAATCAGTAATGAAAAACTGATTTTCCGGCTTCTTATCATATGTTGTTGACTCCTTAAATTTCAGTGGTTATCAGCACATTCCTATTCCCGCACTTCAAGCCACTGGTCAATGTTCCCAAAATGTACCGCCTGCAGGTTATCTACATCAACCAGTTGCGGAAAGCTGTTTCTGATGATCAGGACACCATTTTCCTTATCCTGTTTTTCTCCACCGCCAGCGATGCCTCCCATGGTCCTATCAAGTGTTAAAATCGTTCCATCTTTATATCGCACCTGGTCAATATTAGTTCTGTCATAAAGGTCCATGCCATAATCAGAACCTGTGTGTTCAAAATTGTTTCTCTCATCTTCGTACACCTTCATGGCCTCATCATAATCAAGATATAATGACCATAAAAGAGGCGTTACTTCCATTTTTTTCACTGTAATTTCGTAACCTCCAAAATCACATTTCCGGTTCACTTCCAGAGTTGTCGGAGGCTTTACTGCACCCAAGGTCCATTTAAAATCCCATATTCCATCTGCTATAACAGTCTTATCATAATCTCCTTCATCCGTAAGATTCTTTAATGTAATTTCTACGGTTTTATTACTCAGATCATAATCACTGTCATAAGAAATCCCTGCTGTAAAATATTTAGAATGTGCCGAATCCTGATCATAGTTCAGCAGATTGTCCTGACTTACACCTGTACTCAAGCTTCCAAATCTGTTGTCATCATCTGCATAGACTTCTTTTCCATCGATCTTAAAATGTGTCATCTCCTCAAAAGAAGTATGATCAGTCATAGAAATACTGTCATCTGTTTTCACTTCAAAAAAAGCATACAGGAATCCCTGATCCTGAACAGAATCTGTCAGGGTAACAGTCACGCCATTCTGCGTTACAGACTGGTCTATATTCTGAATATAGGTTGATTCCTGCATTGTTTCCTGCTGCTTTTCGGATGGTTCCAGCCTTTTTAACAGATGGTCATTCCATTTAAAGAATTCTTTTGCAGCCACAGTAACAGCCATACCAGTACAGATCACTGCTGCTGCAATCAATAATCGGCCACTGATTTTTTTTCTTTTGTATTTTTTATCAACTGTATCCGCCTGCTCAATCTGTCTCAGTGTTTCTTCAAATTTATTATGAAAATCCTGTGGTACTTCCGGTGCGATATTATTCCACTTGTTCTCTAACATGACATTTTCCCCTTTCCTGTTATTCTCTTTAATTGCTTGCTGTTTTTCCCAGTTGCCGGTCTTTTCTCTTCTTCGGATAACTGCACCTTCAAAAACTCTCTTGCACGTGAAAGTCTGCTTTTGATCGTTCCTTCAGGAATCTCCAGAGCCTCACTGATCTCTTTCAATGAAAATCCTTCTAAATAATACAATGTTACCAAAATCCTCAATTCCTCCGGAAGCTCCATAATCGCCATATACAAATGGCTGTAGCTGTCCTCCTCAGTCAGCCTCATATTGTCCATATATTCTTCATATGGAATAACATTTTTTCTTTTCCGAAGAATCCCTTTGCATTCATTGATCAAAATCCTTGTGATCCACGTTCGGAAATATTTTTCTTTCTTTAAGATGGGCAGTTTCTCATATGCCTTAAGAATTGCTTCCTGCACAGCATCCCCACAATCAGAGTCATTCTTCAGAATGGACTTTGATATATGATACAGCATGGCTTCTGCATCCCGAACCTCCTTAATAAATACATCTTTTGTCATAACTTTGTCTTCTCCTTTTGTCCAGCTGGATTACTACACATGTTTGCTTTTTTCTTTTACACTGATTAGATGCATCAAGAGGGAAATAGGTTCTCACAAAAAATTTCTGATGCTAAGAACAAAAAATAAGACACAGCTTAACGCTGTGTCTTATTTTTTATTAGCGTGCGTTAGAGGATTCGAACTTTTACCACCACACTCAAACCCGCCTAGGCAATAGTCGTACGGTAACAAACCCGTTTCTTTCTTTTTGAAGAGTACTATAATCCATATACTGATGTCAACAGCATTTATGTTAATTTTTCTTTTGATCATTCAGCATCGCAACAATATTCATTGCCGGTAATAAAATAGGTGCCATTCCCGGCTGAGTTGTTATGGTAGAAATATAGCTTCTAATATATGGGAACAAAATAGCAATAGCATTTCTTTCAAGAATACTCATGTTTTCCTGCTGAGTATTAAATATTGCTCTTCCTTTTACCCAAACACATACTTTTTCATCTTGATCTGCAACTTTAGTTGTAAGAATAAGTTCAAACTTATCATCACCGATTTTATTCAAACTATGATCAACCTGAACTCCTAACTCCAGATCATCTAACAATCCATCTTTTTTTCTAAAGCTACTTTCTATAATTTCAATTTTGTCTAAAATAAGAGCACTTTCATATTTGGATCTGACTTCCATATTTTTTCTCCTAGCATGCAGTTGCGTAATCATCCATAAAATCAAACTCTGGCTTTACATTACCTGTATTAATGTTGTTATTCGAATAATCAAAATACTTCTGAGGCGGCGTCAAAATATGTTTTACATCTTCCTCGGTAATTGCATGCACTCCCTCTGCATCTCTTATCATAGGAGTTTTAGCAGTTTTACTCAATTCAACATTATACTTCTCGCACAATGAAAAGAACAATTCTTTATCTAACATTAAATCACCTCTTCTTCTTCATTATATATTAGTTTTGTTGATTTAATACATTCTTTTTTTGAAACACAAATTTGACGTTCATTAAATCCAAGGCCTGTAATATTCATTATTTTCTTCTGTAATTCTTTATCCTTCCTGTTTCTTCGCGTTGTATAACCTGCATAATCTTTCTGAAATGTTCTGGTAATAACAGCGATATTCTTTTTTTGCTTATAATAATCAAAGAAAAGAGCACGAAAATTTTTATCATCAAATACAGGCATATTTCCAGAACAATTTTTTTCTATTTCATCTATGCATTGGATAATCTCAGCAAAAAATGCATCCAGTTGTTTATTATCATCCAGATCCAATACTTCTTCATCTGGTGCTTCTATAATCGCCTTAAAAATCACTCTTCCAAAATCGTTATTATGCAAAGCAGCTGTTGCAGACCACCATAATGCTTTCTCGTAATCGTCAAAAAAATATACTCCCTGTCCCAGCCAATGATCAGCACGATAGTTACATTTCGCAGGATCAAATCCATTGCTTTCTATACTGACTTTATGTTTTGAACAGGTTCCATGATATCCTATTTCATTCATTCTTTACTCTCTTTTGGATTTTTATCAACGTCACTTTTTAAGTAGCTCAATTTCAGATTTTATTCAATACAGATATGATTATATATTTTACCACGCTCAAGCAAGCTCTGCAATCTCATTTAGAGTCATTCTTCAAAATAGACTTTGATACATGATACAGCATGGCTTCTGCATCCCGAACCTCCCTGATAAATGCATCTTTTGTCATAATATGTTTTCTCCTTCTATCCGGCCGGATCTATATACGTTTTTGTTTTACACTAATTAGATGCATATACAGGCAAATTGGTTCTCGTAATAGCAGATTTTTATAAATATTTAGTTGTTTCCTGTAGAAACTGCCCACCCCGCCTGTACTCTTTGTATCACGCTGCCATCGCGTGCATCGATCGTAAGAAGCGAAACACCTGCATCATCCATCGTCACGTCTCCCATGACCAGTCCATCCTCCCCATTTCCGTACTTATACTCTGGTTCTTCGGATGTCCATGTTCCATAAAAATCCCACACTGGGATCAGGACTGCTTCGGTATTGCTGCCTTCACTGTCTGGCATGCGCATATAACCCAGCTGTACCTTTGTTATGGTTATCTCCGCGCTCTGTGCATCAATGGACGGATAACGGTAGTTGCTTCCTCCATCGACAGCAATCATCCGATTCTTGTCTTCTGTCATGACCTGCAAAGTGATTGTTTTTTCAAAGATATCCTTGACCTCATCAAAAGGAAGTAAGAACAGCCTCTCATCGGAAACATTCGATGCTTCAATGGGATTTCTATGTAAAAAGCTCTGAATTGTCCCACTACAAAAATCCATCGTCAGTACTTCATTTTCCCAACCTTCAGATTGTCCTTCATGAAGTGTTCCATCTTCGTTTTCCCATTCAAGGGCCTGCTCATTAACAGGCAAAGAGGTTTCCCTCACATAATTAACCGGAACCCCGTCTATCGTCCGTTCAAAAATGAAGTCATCTTTTTCCAGGGTAGTGCTTCCTTCAGTAAGTGCTTTTGAAGAACTTTCAAATATCTCCCAGTCTCCGGACACAAGACCTGAAACTTTCTCCTTTGCTTCCTTTTCAGACACTTTCCCGCTTCCTGCCTTTATATAATTTTGAAAGCGTTCTTCCCTTTCTTTTTTCTCACTTGATGCCAGGGTCATGTCCCCACAATCGTCAAAGCTAAACTTCGCTATTTGAAATCCAAGTTCCTCCACATCCGATACCTGCTCGCTCTGTACATAAGAATACCGATAGGTCAGTCCATCTACTGTATACGTCCTCGCCTGTTCGTTCTCATTCTTCTCTTCCTGCATGGGCTGTCCTTTTCCGAATGTGTCTTTTATTTTATTCTGTTCTTCTTCAGGAATCGCCACTCTTTTTACTTTTTTTAAACAGATTGCATCTACATTCGGCACTTTTACCGGTGCATCCGCTGTCAGGGTGAACTTCATCGGATTTTCTTTATCCTCCCGGTCCGCTGATCTTAGGTCTGCCTGAATCGTTGTCTGATAAGTTTCCGGTGCCTCTACCTGTTCTGCAACTGTTTTCTGAACCGTTTCCTTGTTTTCCTCTCTTTTCTGGTCTGTTGGATTCTTTTCTTCTACAACAGCAGACTGTACAACGCTGTCACATCCTGATACCGCCAAAAGATTCATACACAGAACGGCTCCCATCAACATTTTTACCTTTTTCATCACTTTCCCATCCTTTCCTATCCGTATTAAAAAAGGTACCCTCTTCTTATAAGAAAAGAGTACCATATTGCCTTTCCAATGTATTCATCAAAATGTAAACAACTTGTAAATCAGAAGACAGCCCTTACCGTTGTCCCCTCTCCCGGCTGACTTTCGATCTGCAGGAATCCGCCATGGAGTTCTGCTACCTTCACACAGAGTGCCAGACCAAGCCCGGAGCCACCTTCTTTTCGGCTTCGTGATTTATCCACCATATAGAACGCATCTGTGATCTTTCCCAGCTCTTCCTCTGGAATTCCCATTCCGCTATCAGATACCTCAAAAATCTTTTTTCCGGATGTTTCATATGCTTTTACCAGAATACTCCCATCTGTATCCGTAGCCTTTAGCGCATTGTCGATCAGGTTTACCAGAAGGCTTTCCATCAAGGCAGGATCCATCTTCATGGAAAATGCTTCATATTTCATCTTCAGCTGCACATTTTTCTTCTCTGCCTGTTCTTTTTCCATGTCTATGACATGGTTTAAAAGGTCATCTGCCGTGGTCATTTCCATCTGTATGGCGTGGTTCTGGTAAAGTCCCAGCAGCTGCAACATTTTCCCCGAAAGGGCTTCCAGACGTTTTCCCTCCCGGTTGATGTGTTCCAGCGCCCGGTCTTTCTGCTCATCTTTTAGCTTTACATGGCGCAGGGTATCCGAATACCCGATAATGGACGTTAACGGGGTACGCATTTCATGGGAAAGTGCTCCCATGAGCAGTTCCTGTTTCTCCGCCACTTCCTGCAGTTTCTCCATCCGTTCCACAGTTCTCTTCATCATCATGTAGATAAAAAGGCCGGCAATCAGGAACACTGCCAGATAAATTCCCAAAAACCAGACAGCGGTCTGTCTCAGCTCTGCAAAAAGCCCTGTGACTTCCCGGACAGAGAGGACGTCATATCCTTCTAGTTTAGATAAAACTACTTTTTGAAGAAGAAGATATTTCTTCCCCAGTTTCTGTATCTTGTAGGCATATGGATCATTTTCATTCTTCAGGCCCAGATTTTCAATTCCTACAACTTCATAATCTGTCAGGTTTTCAATGGCCGCATTACTTTTCTTATCGATCAACGCCATGCCCGCCCCACAGCATCGTTGGAATTGAAATCCCATATAGGCTTTCTTTCCGGTCTCTGACATCTGTTCATATTTGCTGTTGTCCCAAAATTGTTCCAGAAGCGTCTTCCCGTTTTCCAATTGTCTTCCGTAAGTCTCTGCTGCATTATTCAGGCTTCGGTTTCCTGTGACATAAATGCTTAATGCACCCACTGGGATCAGCGCGCACAATAAAGTTACCAGCATAAGAAGTACTGTCCGTTTCCACAGCTTCATACTTATTCCTCCAGACGGTATCCAAGCTTCGGGATCGTCTTGATCTCGTCATAAAGTTCCAGTTTTTTTCTGAGCTGTCCGATATGAACATCTACCGTCCTGCTTTCACCCAGATAATCTTCTCCCCAGACCCGTTTCAACAGTTCTTCCCTTCCAAGGGCAATGTTTTTATTTTGGAGGAGCAGCACAAAAAGATCATATTCCATTGGTTTCAGATTAACCGAGATTCCATCTTTTAAAACCTGATGGCTTTGCACATCCACCATAATATTTCGGATCATCAGGACTTTCCTGGCCCGTCCGGTCCTCTCCAGTACTTTCTCAATGCGCACCAGAAGTTCCAGCATCTCAAAGGGCTTTACCATATAATCTTCCGCACCCAGTTTTAGTCCTTTTACCTTGGAAGCGACATCATCCTTTGCGGTCAGGTAAATCACTGGAAGACCTGTTGTTCTAAAATCTTCCATCAGTGCAAACCCGTCTTTTCCCGGCAGCATGATATCCACCACTGCCATATCTGCATCCTCATGCCATAAGAGCAGACGCTGGGCTTCTTCCCCATCATAAGCTGCCACAGTTTCATATCCTGCCGCTTCCAGGTTCATACACAACAATTCTGAAATTGCACGGTCGTCCTCGATTACCAAAATTTTATTCTTCATTCCTGCTACCGCCTCTGGTACTTTTTTTACAGTATAGCTTTTTTTATATCTCACGTCTATATGTATGGATATCTTACTGCGACACACCTTATGTACCTATTTTTTAGAATTTTCTTTTATACTTGAACTATCTGATTTTACATTTTCATGTATTACAGCTAGATTCATTTGTATTTCACTTCTTATGATTTCTCGTAACATATCATCTCGAGCTTCAACTGTACTAAATTTCCCAAGCAAATTTACACTTGACAAAAAACGTTCATCTTCATGTAAAGCCTTATGATAATGATTAAGCTGTGATAATGAATTACGATATACTATCAATGCAGTTCCCGCAATTACTTCCGTTATAGCTCCGCCTACAGCAGGAATAATTGACATCTGAAAACTCAATCTGAATACAACTGGCAAAAGAATAGCTACTACCATCAAAACAAATCCAGAAATGCACATTGACACGGCTAAAATAAATGAAGCTTTGGCTTGTTTCTGGCTCCATGTATAAAACTCTTTAATATCTTCAAGATTTATCATCATCCTGCCTAGTGCATCTATTTCTTTTTTCGTTTCTTCATTTCCTGATTTATTATTTTGCGGTTGTTTTGATTCTTCTGGAACTATTGCTCTTTTTAATCGTCTTGAATAAAATTCTATTTCTTCTTCTTCATCTTCCTACCTTCTTCGTTTCATAATTGATAAATAGCTCGTAGAAAGTGTAGCAATAGATAATGTTGTCATTATACCCACTAATGATGATATCATTATGCCTTTATCATCCCAATGCCCTATATTAAAGGACGGTTCTTTAATAAGCAAAACTATAAATAATACTGCAAACACTTCAATCGCTAAAGTCAAAATTACCATTGAAGATGTTCTACTTTTATTCTCTCTTAACTTTTGTTTTTTAACAATATATCTTTTATGCTCCATCATCCTCACAATTTTTAATTTTGTTTTTTCTAAATCTTCTTCAGACTCAGAGTTACACTTAATGTACAGTGTATCTTCTATTGTAACGGGAACAGCCACATCATCCAAAATAATAGGTATCAACATTTTATTTCTATTTTTTCTACTCTCCATTAAAGCTAGTTGAAGCTCTGTATTAAACATTACGCTATTGTTAGATTTTTCATCTATGATTGCTAAAATAATATCTGCGCCTGCTATTCTTCTTTTTACATCAGTAGCTATTTCTGTAACTGTCTCATCTACAAACGGTTTTGAAATAATCCTCGCATTTTTAATATCTTCCAATAGCTTCTCTGCAAAATATATTCTATTCTGTAAAGCTAATATGTAAACTCTCATTTTTTCAATTCCTTTCGGGTAGTTTTAACGACTCATTATATCCTAAACATGCACAAACTTCCATTATTCCCTCCATATACGCTCACTATGAAATTCTTTTATACACACTTCTCTACTTACTTTATATTGCACCTGCGACTACTAACTGTTATACTCAAAACATGGGTGCTACCATAACGGTAGGCGGTTAGTCCTTCAACAGAGGGACTGTGACCCTCTGATTACATAGAATCCTGTAGGGGAATCCATTGGAAAGGAGGGCTAAGCCAATGAGTATTGTGGACTTTATTGCAGTTGTGAGCTTCGGCATTACCTGCTTTTGTGCCGGATACACATTCGGCAAGGATAATAATAAGACACAAAAATAACCGTCCTGTCTGCAAAACTAAGCGGTTACTTTTGTAATCAATAAATATGTGGACTAACCGTCTATCGGTAGCACCCTTTTCTATAATCATATTAGCACGCATCTGTGAAAATGTCAAAAATTTTATTCGTTCTCTTGATTCCTAATCTCCTTAACCAACTCTGCTGCCTTCTCTGCATCATCGGTTTTTACGAATATATCCACACCATATATTCCAAATCCAGACACCACATGCATCGCAACATTCGCACCTGGTTCCTGCGAAAAAGCTACTATTCCATTTTGCTTTAACATTTCCATGATTTGTTCTGTCTCTACTATATTTTGTGCATTGTAAATCTTAATATATTCCATCTTAGATAATGAAGCCGCTTTTTCATCCTGATCATTTGCTGGCCTTTGATTCTTTTTCTGATTGATAAATGCCAAGATTCTAAGAATAATAAATGCCACAATAGTAATGCCAATCAAAAACTCCAATGCTAATCGTGTTATCTGTGTTTCTGTAGCTCCCATTCTTAACAAACATACACCATAGATGGCAGAAAAAATTTCTGCACATATCACACTGGTAAGAAAATCTCTCCATATGGTAGCACTTTTTGGCAGACATTTATCCCATATTCCATTGTATACCATAATAGCTGCATACAGGATTCCTCCTACTAAAACGCTTATTGTTTCTCCTAAAACAAAGCGAATATCCACTGTCAATAGCATCTGAATAATAATTGCCGCAACACCGATCATAAACATTGATGCAAATGCAAGATTTCCAGCTTTTAATGCTTTTCGTTTCGCCCATTCTTCATACACTGCAACTTTGTCCAGAGTTTCTTTCATCTCTTTATTCATAGTCTGGCTCCTTTCTCCATCCAGGAGCTCTCTCATTTCAACATCATAATACTCAGCAAGTTCAACAAGTATACTAAGATCCGGCAGATTTGTTCCTGTTTCCCATCTGGAAACTGTTCTTGCGGATACTCCAAACTTTTCAGCAAGCTGCTCTTGTGTCAGATTTTTTTCCTTACGACATTGCTTTAAAAAAGCTCCAATCTTTTTCGTGTCCATGCTCCTACCTCTCTTTCACTTACAGCTTACCAACATGCTCCCAAATTACCACGACATAAAACGAGAATCCACTAATTTTCAACCAGACATTGTATGTCTAAAATATTTTAACATTATTTTGTCTTCAAAAACCTTTTAAGCTTTTGTCTTATTTTACCATAGCCCATTCTAAAGTACCATTCTATATTTGCCCATATACAAGTAATCACATAAAGTAAAAATGCTTCAAACACTGTTCTCCTTTTTACCTAGTATATCTTAACAAACCAAAGTAAGGAGCCCATTACTTGAATGAGTAGTAGACTTTTTTCTGATTTAAAAAAATGGATTTTTTTGTTACCATATGAAATTTTTTACGATATGTAGTATGAGTAGAATATTTCCTTTCAAGATCCAAGACATAGAAAATAAATGAAAATGTGAAATAAAACATTTTTATGATATCATCAAGAAGTAACTCAGAAAATCAGAATTATGGAGATCATTATGAACAGAATATTTCAGAAATTTTTACAAAGCGTAATTGACCTTTCCTCTGTGAGAGCAAGGTGCTGTGAAGATAATACACATGATATTGATATGAACCCGGATGCAGAAGCGCCTATCCCTGAATGGAAGGTTTATTTTGACGGAAACTTCTGGGAGCCTTCAGGAAAAGACCGTGCCGGAACAGAAATCCGATTGGATAAGCAATTTGAATGGGCTGGACATCATTGGATTATTCCCGCGGCATATTCTTGCAACAAGGGTCTTGTCTTGGATTTTTGTATGTGTACCCTGGCAGAGGATATTCGCGAATTTATGAAAAAATGGGATTTAACCCCCGAAAATGACTCCTGTTTAAATTTTACACAAGAACAACAACTGCAAATAGATTTAGACAACCCGCTTTGCCTTGATATTATTCCTTGTTTAAAATTAAATGGAACAACAATGCAGGCCTCTCACAGCTGTTCAGTAGTCTTTAATCCATGTTTACCGGACGAAATAAACAATGAACCGGAAGCAAAATGGGTATTAAAACACTACGAATTGGATACATCCTATGGATGGATGATTTTTAGGGCGGCATTTCTGTGGCCAGATAAACGCCGTCCTGCAATAAAATCTCTTTCGCTTACAATAGAGCAACAACCATTTCGTATGCCTGGACCGCATTTTAAGATACACTCTCCCGGTGACCAGTTTGCTTTCTCCCATCCGGTCAGTGAAACAAAATATACATTAACTGTGCAAAAATTGGAACAGCAGACACTTTCTCAAAACCGCATGGACTCTGACCGTTGGTTGTATCCCACACATTTTACCACTATGAGCTATACACTTTCTCCTGAACCGGACAATGATATTTCGATTCATGATTGTGCTGATAACGATAAACCTTTAGAAGTTGCTCCTGCAACAGACTCTTTTTCACCGGAAGTACAAACTGATCTTGCCTGTATTGATATTATCGGTGGTGCGGACGAGCCAACTATAATCCTGTGTGGCAACAACAATCAGGCAAATCTCCATGTTGCTTACTCCGCTCTACACTTCAAACCAGTATCAGACGATATTGAATGGCGAATTGAGTTTAACATTATTCGTTTTTCGAAAAAAACATTCTTGCTTATATAATGCATATTCAGCCAACTTTCAGTTTGTTTAACTTATTTTTAGAGTAATTAACAACTCTCGCCATATAAAGGGGATGTCGTATCAATACGCCATCCCCTCTGTTTCTGTCTTACTGATCTATTTCATATAATTCTTCAACATAAATATTTCCGTCAGGCAGCTCCTCTGTTTTCTGTGAGATCAGAGTGCCTTTTTGTGAGTATGCATATGCCACTGATGATCCCACAAGCAAAACTCCTAAAACACTGAGTATTATAATCTTTACCTTATGTTTCATATGATTAGACTCCTTTCATTTTCTGTATGGCTGATAAACAATCATGCATAACCTCCTTTGCCCAAATTTGCCATCTATATAATTAATCGTATTTTTTTACATAAGGTAACACATTTTACAAAATTTTATCTTTTTTATATCAATCACCCCTCTCCCCATCGAAAACCTCAATTATCATCGTCTCACCCTGTCGGAAAACAACTTTTCCCAGCGAAGTTAAGAATTCGCTATTGATCTCTCCATACTTCTCAACTTCACAGCTTCCAATAAATAAATAGGAAATCTTGTACTTTTCTATCAAGGATTTTATTTGCTCAGCGTTGCTTGAAGTGTATATGGTCTGCACATCTTCTTTTCGTTGATTTTCCTCTTCCAAATTATTTCTCCACAGCCATTCATGCACATACCAGCCTAAAACCGTTGACAGTCCTGTCATTGCCGAAACACGGTTATCATAATCCTTATAACTGTCCCCACTGGCTTCAAGAACAACAGGTTGTCCATTGACATTATCATTTAGCCAGCGGATTCCAGCGGCATCATCAGGAATCGCATTTTCCAAATAGTTCGTTGCGTTTAGTGTCTGGTATGCACTTCTTTTCGGGAATCCTCCAAACCAATGAATGGTTGCATTTTCCAGGTATCCGCAAGTTGAAATCAGAAGCAGGATCACAATGATCCCTGTCAGGACCTGACGTCTTGGGCACCTCAGCAGTCCTTTACATATTACAGCATTGTCAGCACCATTACATCTTTTTATCCTGGTTACTGTAAATGAAACCAATATATATGCCATCATAATTCCAAACATGATGTATGCCTGATAAGTCAGTTTAAACATGGTATTGGCTCTTGGAGCTGTTTTTTCATAAATATCCCGGACATAAACAATTTCAGGAATAAAGATCAGTCCCATAGCACAAAGTACAAGAGCCAGCCCATACAAATCAGGATACTTTACATTGCTAAAAAAACTTCGTATCTTTTTATCTGGAAATGTTCGTATTTTTTTCAGAATTCCAATAACAAATAGTACACAGACCAAAAGCGGGAATGCCCATAATACACAGAACTGGTAAAAAGCAGTATGTATTTTTACGATTCCAATTCCCTGGACCATTACATTTTCAAAAGACAGATGAAATGGAAGTGATGCAAGGAAAGCAGCAGATAGCAGTTCACCCCACTGTATCACACTCCATTTCAATGCTTGGCTTATAAAAGGATCAGAGGAATAACGTTTCAGATTTCCCAAGAGCAATGTTCCGCAGATTACAACGTAATAGATCATAAAATCCCAGGTATTAGAAAAAAGGAACATTCCCAGAAGCAATCCAAGCAGTCCGATTTCTTTCTGTCTCCAACTTTTTCCCGAATTTGTCTTCATCCAGGAATAAAGGATTCCAAGTACCGTCAGGACCAAAAAGACATTGATCACATGGGCATGAAGATCTCCCAGTACAAACGAATAGGACGGAAACTCATGGATTGTCTCATCCCCGGTCACAGCCGGATCAAAACCTATATAACGGGTAGAGCTTGGAAACCAGTAATCTGTTTTTATTTTCAGCAGTCTAAGGATGATTCCATAAATAATATAGTGGAAATTCCCACTCATAGACACCGCCATCCCTGCCAGGATACCACCAAGATCTAAAGACCATTTTCTCCCAGTCCTTAATTTGTCCTTCAACATCTGGCGTACCAGACTAAAGGGAAGAACAAAGGCAAAAGCGGCGACCATAGTCCTCATCAGATTATAAGTGATCTCCACGCTTGTCCCGGTCAGCTTCGTAAGGAATACGGCAAGATACTGTCCACCATAATAATAATTA
Organism: Blautia sp. 210820-DFI.6.14; assembly: GCF_020558815.1. Taxonomy (NCBI): domain Bacteria; kingdom Bacillati; phylum Bacillota; class Clostridia; order Lachnospirales; family Lachnospiraceae; genus Blautia; species Blautia sp. 210820-DFI.6.14. Next base: position 40,644 of record NZ_JAJCKS010000009.1, on the reverse strand, counting down.
AAAGACTTTCCGGCAAACCACATATCTTGGGCTGGTAAGGTTGTACTTCTCATCATGGACTGCATAAAACCAAAATCCATATATTTTTCCGTTCCATGAGCCGCCGGATGAAATCCCGCCAGATATGTCCAGAAAAGAAACACCAGAAAAAACAGAATTTCTTCCCGGTAAACCAGGGTTGTCTGTTCCCAGGGAAGAGAATTCGTGATTCTGTTCTTACATTTGATTCCATACAAAATACTGCCCAGACAACAAATAACCGTGATGATAACACAAGTCATTCCCGTAAATGGAGTGATTTTTAAACAGGCCAGCAGCCACTGCACATATCCGCATACAGCGACTGCCAGTACTTTAGAAAACATCCAGCCATTATCATCAAAGCCCCTGAATATACGGGATGTTACCGGCATAAATACCAGACCTAGTAGGCATATCATTTCCCACCAGATCAGAAATGTAAAAAAATCAGAACCGAGGAGCCAGTAAGCACCAACTACTAATAAAACAGCCGGTGCAATCTTTATCAAATAATTTCGTTTTATCTTCACATCTGTAACCTTCCCTTTCCTGTTTTTGTTATTCCTGGTTTAAAATACCATTTTCTTCAAGAGTTCCTGTAAATATGGAATACGCTCCCTTTACTTCATAGTTACTGGAAATTTCACCTTCATATTCAACAATTACCAGATCCCCTTCTTTAAGTTCTCCGCTTTCAATCCATCTTCTTATTTTTATATCATCTGTATATACCTTATATTTCTTTCCTGCTTTTGATTTCTTACATAAAACGGTGTCATCAACCATAATATATCCATTTCCTATTTCTGTAACAGTTCCGGATATGGTTGGCAGACTGGTACTGGACTTTGTTTCCGCGGAATGTTTTTGTACATAACTGATGATCTGTCCTGCTGCCTCTTTTCCAATAAAATAACTATATTCATAATCAAAAATATTAGTAGCAAAGTAACCATCCTCAGAAATGTAGATCACCCGGTTATAGACACCCAATGCTTCAGAAGTTGCCGTAAAAGCCAGACATCTTCGATTCTCTCTTTCAAAGAAGTCAATTGTATCATCAAGCTTTGCATCGCCACAGCCATAAAGGATCCGCCAGATCTTCTCATCATTATCCAGCAAAAGCTCCTCTTTTTCCTCATAACCTTCACATTTTGTCGCATAGTTCAACTCTAAGTTTTGAGAAAGTTCATAAAGTTCCAGTAACTTACTTAACGTATCTGGAACCGCCTCTTCATCAGCCGCATAAACATAAAATCCATCCTCATTGCCTACGGCAATCATCAGTTCCTCTGATATGCCCTTAATCTTCCGCACCTCAAATGTTTCCGTGTATGCCTTTCCTGTATCAGAATCAAGCCCTTCTGCCACACAGTTGCCAATTACCTCCCCCATTACCTCTGTATGAATAGAATTCTGACTTTTCGCAGTAAACTGTTTTCCATTAAATTTAACAACAGGATACTTTTCAGCAGGAGTCTTGTATTTCCATGGCCATTCTATCGCCCGTTCTGTTTCAGAAACATGATATTTATATTTACTTTCAGCTATTGTAGCAGTCCGTAAAAAATGTGGAACAAGAATACCTGCAATCATGACTAGCGCCAAACAAGCGGCAACCGACATCCATTTAATCATAAGATTATGCCTTTTCCTCGGCGGATCTTCCAGTGCTGCCGTGATAAGGTCATCATCAATATAACCGATAGCATCTACAATTCTTGGTATATTCATATGTAGATTCCCTCCTCAATCAGATATTTTTTCAATTTATTTCTGGTGCGGGCCAGCATATTTGTTACTTTGCGTTCAGTAAAACCATATTTTTCTGCAATAGCCCTGTTAGATTCGAAATAAAAATATTTTAGAACAAACACCCTATGAACCTCTTCTTTTTGTTCACGTAGAAAAATACTAATCAATTTTCCAATCTCTTCATCGTTCCTTCCAGGAGCATACCTTTCATCCGGCAGTACATCTGTAAGTTCATCCAATGCCATAACCATATCAGCCGACCTCTTTTTAGCTGTCAGATGCCTTACTCTATCTACAGAAGTACTTCTGACAATTCTGGAAATATAAGCTTTAAATTTGGCAGGCCTTGTCGGTGGGATTCTATCCCACATTTCTAAATAAGTGGTATTTACACACTCTTCCGAATCCTGGTGATTATTCAGAATTTTATAGGCCATATTACGACAGAACTTCCCATATTTTATATCCGTTTCCTTAATCGCCTGCTCATTTCTTTCAAAATAAAGCTCTATGATTTTTATATCGTCTATGATGTTCACCTCCTCAAAAATGTTTTCAATTATAAAGTCGTATTTTTTTGATGATCGTCTCAAAAAATTTATATTTTTTTGAATTATAGCATGAAAAAGGAGCATATCATCACGATAGCCCCTTCTATTCTCCATAAATTATTTAATTCGAGTTGTCTTTCCATCCACATACAGACCTGTCATTTCCGTCTCCGTATAGAAGCTTCCATCAAAACTTACTTCCGTTACCGTTTCCTGGAAAGAATCCGTACTGCGGATAACATCTCCCTCATACACCAATCCCTGGAAATCAATACAGGAAGTATCTTCTGAATCATAAAATTCATCTGATGCCTCTTTTTCTAGATTTCTTTCATAAAACATTGTTTTATAGCCGGTATTTTCATCATCTTCAATTACCGAAATATCATAAATATCCTGTTCTTCTAACCACTCTCCCAAATCAATCGCAGTGAAAGACCCGTCATCTTTTACTTTCGTAACGATCTTTTTGCAATTTAATTGATCATAGTCAATAAAAATATCGTTTTTGCATACGCGGTAAGTACTATTCTCGATGCTCTTAGCTTCTGCCGGAACTGCTAAAAAGCAGCTCATCAATAATGCCGAAAAAACCATCATTGTTCCTTTTTTCATCGTTTTGTTTCTCCTTGTCTTGTATTTCGAAAGAAAATTTTCCTGCTCATACTATATATCGTAAAAAATCCCGGGTGGTAACAAAAAAATTAGAATTTCTTTTGTCATTTAAACTTGCAAAAAACCGGGATCCTTTCGAATCCCGGCTCTGCTTTACTCTCTTCTTTATTAATTATTTGATGGTATCTCAGAAAGCACTTCCGTAACCTTCTCAATCACTTCCACAATCCTCTGCATATCCATATTCTCTTTTACATCAGAACTGTCATTCACGTTCAATCCATCCTGCCAGTCCTGGACAATGGAAACTGCCGGGATATCCACCAAAGCAAATGGATAATGGTCACTGTTAGTTGCCATTGTCAGGTAGAATCTGTCACTGGATGTAAATAAATCTGACATGCTGTTTTTATTTAACTCGGCCAGTTTTTTCAATCCCTCATCGTCATACTCTATATCATCTGGTCGTTTGTTTCCTTCGATCATCGCCATATAACCCAGATCACTTTTTTCTGCGATGGTATCAATATTTATTACTCCGATGATCTGCTTCCGCTCGTCCTCAGACAGATTGCCAACATACCATCTTGAACCCAGCATATATTTTTCTTCGCCCGAAAACAGGATGAATTTTACATTATACGGCATCTCTGTATCTTTTAAAATTCTTGCCAGTTCAAGTACTGCTGCCACTCCGGAACCGTTATCATTGGCTCCTACCGAATCTTCTGCACTGTCATAATGGGCACTTATGATCAGATTTTTCGTCATATCAGTGGATGACTTTTTTGTCACAATAATATTTTCACCAGTGCCGTCAATAGTTGCATTTTCGGCCGTTGGTGCCAGAAATACATCTACCTGTGAGGAACGCCGTATTGCATTCTCATTATTTTCATCATTATATTCAAACTTCTGACATTCTATCTCGTCATATCCCAAATCACCCCAATATTGGATGATGTATTCCTTTACATTCTGGATCGCATCAGAATTTATTGGATGCGTTTCAGACGTAATCTCATCAATGATCTGCTCAATGTTCTGTTCCGAAGGCTGCATTTCCACGTCAGACTGTGTAACACTTTCTGCCATTGCCTGGATTGGTGTTGCTACGGATATAGCCATAATTAAGGCAAATATGATCATCTTTTTCATCTGTTCACTCCTTCCCTGATTAATCGTTTACCTCTCTATTTTCTCATTGGCATATTTCAGTAATTCATTGTCCAAACTGTCAACTTCCAGATAAAAAATATCCTCTTTAAGCAGCGTTGCAGTTTCATAAATGCAGGCAGTTTCCATATCCACACAGTTCAATTTAATTTTTTTATTGTCATATGTCTCTACATAACCGGTAAGCAATTCGTCCGGTTTGGAACTGCAGAAAACAGTAATTATCTTCTTATTCTCCATCGCATATGCCAATAGCCCAGACAATGCAGGATGCTTCTTAAATGGGTTAGTTAAAGGTGCATCCTCCTGTTCTCTCCAGTATGCTAAATATAACTGCATTTTTCTTAAATACTGTGTGTTTGATTTTATTTCGCTGATATGACTGCTTTTTATAAAATGTAACCCATCGTTCTTCCCCTGCGCATCATAAGATCTGAAAAGAATACTATCCCTGTTTTTGGACAGAATTTTACCGACACAGAAAGTTTCTTCACTGCCACTATAAATTTCTAACAATTCATCCTTGATTTTGTATGTATCAAAATTCATGCTGTCACCTCTTGTTGAAAGTTCTTATTTCTTTTTATTCTTCTTAGCATATACCAGCAGCAGTATAAAGAAGCAAAGGTTCAACAGCCCTCCAATTATTTCAAAGATACTTCCTGCAACCGGATGATAATATCCCAGGACTACTCCACTGAATATTAACAATTCCCCTGCCACGATTAATGCAATCAATTTTTTCTTCATTTCTCAGTTCCTCCTTACTTTCATCTGATATTGATCCGTATCTTCTCTCCAACAGCTTTCCATTCAGAATCATCTGCTGCATCGTAGACTTTGCTTTCTTCTTCGGCATAGGTGTCGTCATCTAAATCGTACCTTTTAATAACATTGTTTTCTATTATAGCATCGGATTTCAAATAAAGTTGTAATTCCAGGTATTCGCTGTCAGGATTGGGAATCTCCGGTCTTTCATCATCTCCTGCACTTCCATAAGTTCTCCAGAAATCTGTCTTGAATTTCCAGTTACGACTTATGGCTTCCGTTTCTGCATCATCCTTCAGCTCATACCGCACTTTATTTCCTTTGCTGTCCGTTCCACGCAACTCAACTTCATACTTCTGGAACAATTTTTCCGGCACGTCTGCTGAGATACTGCTCTGTAACTTGTTCAGGAAAATATCTTTCAGTGTCACCGTACCTTCTTCTGTCTGGACAGAAATATTTTCCAGTTCTTTATTCGTTGTCTGCTTCAGGATTTTCTCACACGAAATGTTAAAATCAAATGTAAATTCTGCCACTGATTTTTCCCAGTCATCATAATCAAACGCATTGAGTACAAGATGTATCTCCGGATTTTCTCCGAGATCTGTCGGTGCATGAAAGCGGTACTCCTGTACACGGTCATATTCCTTTTCATCGCTATCTGTATCTGCATCTAATAAATCATCTACAGAATAAGGAGAATACTCCGCATTCATATATTCATCCAGCTTCTGTCCGTTTATTGTAGTTTTACCCATATCAAGTGTGATCCCCGTATTCCTAAAAGATGAAATATTCGCAGTTTTCTTCTTCTCATTTTCTTCGGTATTATCAATTTCTGCATGCACCCTGAACAGCAAAACACCCTCATCCAGAACAACTTCTTTTATGTTTGCAGTAATCCCATGATCCGTCTGGGAAATGTTTAAAGCTTCCGTATATGGCTCAATTTCCTTTTGAAATCCCAGAGTTTCTCCTATGGATAAAGCAAGATTTTTAATCGCAGCCTGTACTTTCGGATTCGATAAAACCGTTGAAATCAAAGCCAGGATCACACAGGCAGCCACCAGTTTACTCCAAAATGATGGCGCCCAGGCTTTTTTCTTCCCTTTCCATTCTCCCTCTGCTTCGCGGATATATTTCAGATCAATATTGCCAAATTCTTTTGAAAAATCGAATTTTTTCATAAGTGTTTTCCTTCCTTTTTTAAGACCTTCAACAGCTTCTTTCTGCTCCGGTACAGATTCATTTTCACACTTCCGACGGACACCGCATGCCTCTTGGCAATCGCCGCAACAGAATCAAAAAACCAGTATCTTCTCACGAAAATATCTCTGTCCTCTGCATTCATTTTTCCAAGAAAATCATTGATAATTTCCAGCAGTTCTTTTTCTGCCAGCTGATCTTCAATGGTATAGGTAACACTTAACTGATCCATTTCTCCCAGGACATCTGCCATGTGCAAATCCGGGCGCCTGTCGGCATATTTTTTACGCAGACAGTCAATGCTTAAATTCCTTGTGATCCTGCCACAAAAATATGATAACACGGAAGGCTTCTTCGGCGGAATCAACGACCAGACCGAAAACCAGGTATCATTCAGGCATTCTTCCGAATCTTCTTTATTTGTAAGCAGATTCCAGGCAATCTTGTAACAGTACGGATGATACTTGTCGCTCAATGCTTCAATCGCATGCTCATCCCTTAGCTCAAACAAAGATATGATTTCATTGTCTTTCATTTACAGGTTGTCCTCCTCGTTTTTCTACTCATACTATATATCGTAAAAAAGCCTGAATGGTAACAAAAAAATTCAAATTTCTTTATAAAATCAGAAAAAGTCCATCACCTGAGGTCATTGCTCCCCAAATAATGAACTCTTTCTATTAATGCTTCGTCAAACGAATGCTATTATTTTACCTTTTTCCGAAATACAAAATATTTTACTGCAAACTGTAGGAAAGTAATAATGTATATAATCACTAATACAATAAATACCGGCAACCAACCCCGTTCACTATGGTCTGTCGCAGATATATAAAGCTGCCAGATCAGACCGCAAAGAATTACGATCAACGGAATTACTCTTCCTATAAAAATCCGATTCATCATATCCAGGCGTGAGATGTCGTCACAGAATATTTCTTCTTTCTGCTGCATCATATCTGCTGGTTTCCTGAAATAATTGTATCCCTCAAACTCTGTCAGGTATTCCCATCCACAGTCCTCAAACATCCGCACATATTCCATCTGGTGTTTGATTCCTTCTTTATTGTAATCCAACTGATAGATTACCTTCTCAGGCTCACACCGCTCAAATGTATACACACCAGGAAAAGTCACTCTTTTGAATTTCCAGCCTTCCTGGTGTCTTTTACTCAGGTAATTTTCTTCTTTTTCGTACTCCATGATGTTAAACCAGCGAAATTCTTTTTTGAGTTCTTTCATTTCGTTACCTCCTGTGCATTCCGATACAACCTGCGGATTCTCTTCAGTTCAAGCTCCAGAACTTCTGTACCAAGTTCTGTGATCTCATAAATTTTCCTCTTGTCCTCTTCCCTGATAAAGTGAATCAAACCATCTTTTTCCATTTTCGAAAGGCTCCCATACATAGTTCCCGGACCGAGCACCACTTCATTATCCGTCAGCTCTTTTACCTTTTGTACAATCCCGTACCCATGATTCGGGGTGCGAAGACATAACAATATATAAAAGCTTGTCTCCGTCATGGGAACATAAACCTTTTTTATGTGCGCATCCATAAGTGTTTTCCTTTCAGTGCGATATATCGTACTTCGATAGTCATGTTATATCTCACTTCGATGTACTTGTCAATATATTTGAATACATATAAAATAGAAAACCAGAAAATCAACTTTTTCACTGATTCTCTGGCTTTATATTCAGGAAACATGGGGCATTTGCACTGTTTCCCTCTTGTCAAATAGTTATTTTTTATACTGTTGTTTTATTCTGTTTACGTGTTCCTGCTTTTCCTCATTACTGAGTTTAGTCCCCGGCAGAAGCTGTTGATATATATTTTCTATTTCTTCATCAGTTAAAATATCGGGCTTATCTGTCTGTTTTTTCATAAACTTCTTTAACTGCTTATATCCAACCACGTATATACCCGAACTCTCTGTAGAAACTTTTTTTAGATTTGCATTCGCATTAAATGTAATAAGCGAAACGTACTTATCATCACCTACCTGTAACTGTTTTTCCAGGTTTTTAATATGACTTTTATTTTGCTTTATTGGATTATAAAAAAAATATTTTTTTCCTTTCAGTATTTCGCACCAGTTCTTACTTTTTTCGTCACCAAATATCCATCCTGAATAATTTTTATTTTCTATTACATAAATTCCTTTTTGACACAACATTATCATGTCTATTTCTGTTTTATCACCAGATCGGTTGGGTATATAGCAATTGATACTGCCCATACAAACCCTTTCATACTATCTTCCTTCCCTGTTACATTTCAAAATTTTATCCTTCCATTCTCTCGGCAGACTGCTTGTGCGCCAGCCCTTCATTTTATCCAACAATATCTATCTGGCACATTTTCATAGCCTTCAGTGCATTTTCATGGCTTTCCGGTGTCACACCCGCACAGCATGCAGCATCTACTATGATCGGGACCTCCGGAAGGGCTGCTTTTACCAGAAGTGCATTGGAAATCACACAGATATCTGTGCAGAGTCCAATAAATGTAATACTTCCTATATCATCATCGATATTCATTGCCACCAGTTCATCTGCCAGATCTGTAGAACCAAAAGTATCTTTATCAATCGTTTCTGTTTTTCTGAGCTTATCCAGTTCACTTCTGATCTGCCATCCTTCTGTATTCCGGATGCAGTGTGGTACTGGAAGTTTCTTTCCCTCCTGAGTATCCAGATACCATGTTTCATGAGTATCTCGTGTAAAAAGAACGGTTCCTTTAAAATTTCTGATTTTCTTCTCTACTTTGGGAACAATTGCGACAGCTTCTTTTGTCCCAAGTGTGCCATCAATGAAATCATTCTGCATATCTACCACAACTAAAATATCCTGCATAAATTTCTCTCCCTCTATTATCTGTAATAACTTTTTATTTTTCTATGAAATGTATTCTTTCAGGCTCAAAGCGATTCTGCTGAGGTCTTGTTTCTGCCGGATAACCCAGTGCAAACATAGAAAATACCTTCACATTTTCCGGAAGTTCCAGGAGTCTGTGTACTTCTTCCATACGGTCTTCCACTGGTGCAATGCCAAACCATACACCGCCAAGACCCTGCGCATCTGTTTCCAGCCAGATATTTTCCTGTGCAATCGCCATGTCAATCTGTGCAAAAGACGGTGCCACAAGCCCTTCTGTACGATATACAGGAACGATTACTACAGGTGCCCCTGTTGCACAACCGGTGTATGGTGTCACTTTGGATAATTTCTGGATTTTTTCTTTATCTGTCACCACATAAAATTCCCATGGCTGCTGGTTACATGCACTCGGTGCCTGCATTCCCGCCCTCAGAATCTCCATGATTTTTTCCTTTTCTACTGGTCTGTCTTCATATTTTCTTACGCTGATTCTGTGAAAAATACTGTTCATATTGCATGCTCCTTTACTTACTACTTAAGATGATCCTATTATAACATGCATATTTTATAAAGCTAACAAATATCTTCGCTTTATCCGCAATTGATTTTCATAATAACAGTTTTTTCTATCGTATTTTTCTGATTTTTTTGGTAAAATCATTTTAACTATATCGGAGGGAATCTTTTTAAAAAAAATATTTGATAGTCCTTTTTTCACTGAACCGTGCGTTAGAGGCTGCTGCGTGCCAGTGGCACGCAGCAGCGACCGAAATGAAATGTAGATTGAACCCGTTCGAGTCCGACTGGACTCGAACAAAAAATAAGACTCAACATTTCCGTTGAGTCTTATTTTTTATATGACGTGCGTTAGAGGATTCGAACCCCCGACCTTTTGGTCCGTAGCCAAACGCTCTATCCAGCTGAGCTAAACGCACATTTTGTATTTGTGAGTACTTGTCGCTCACAACAAAATGTATTCTACTGCAAAGTGAGCAAATTGTCAACACCTTTTTTTAATTTTTTTAAATTTTTCTTTTTATTCATCAATATCCATTTTACCTGATTAAATTGCTTCATTTTGATGAGGATGGTACAATATATCTATAAGGACATTCGCTGTATTTTTTTCATAAATACAGATACTATAAAAATAAAGTACAATCAGGAGAAAAAACATGTCTTTTATCAGCATATTTGATGTAATGGGGCCAAACATGATCGGACCTTCCAGCTCCCATACTGCCGGAGCTGCCCGCATCGGTTTTTTAGCCCAGAAAATGATCAATTGTCCACTAAAAGAAGTAAACTTTACTCTTTATGGCTCTTTTGCAAGGACTTTTAAAGGACACGGTACTGACCGGGCTCTGCTGGGAGGTATCATGGGATTTTCCACCGATGATATGCGCATCCGTAACTCTTTTGAAATTGCAAAAGAAAAAGGCCTTACCTTCTCATTTACTCCTAATGAATTAGAAACTGACATTCATCCTAATACTGTTGACATTCATATGGTCAATAACAACGGTCAGGAAATGACTGTCCGCGGCGAATCCCTTGGCGGCGGAAAAGTCCGCATCGTAAAGATCAACTCTGTACAGGTCGATTTCTCCGGCGAATACAGCGCTATTATCGTCATCCATCAGGATAAACCGGGTGTAGCTGCCTATATCACCAAATGTCTCAGCGATCGAAATGTAAATATTGCCTTTATGCGCCTTTTCAGAGAGTCCAAAGGCGAGATTGCCTACACGATCGTCGAATCCGATGGACGTCTTCCAGAAGATATTGGAAATACGATTCGCAAGAATCAGCATATCCACGAAGTGATGATCGTACAGATGTAGGAGGAATATGATGAGAGAATTTAAAAATGCCAAAGAACTTCTGGCTTTATGTTCAGAAAAAGATCTTCCAATCTCTGAAATTATGCGCCAGAGAGAAATTATAATTGGTGAAATGCAAGAACAGGAAGTAAACGCTCGCATGACACATGTTCTTGAGATTATGAAAGAAGCTGCTTTTTCACCAATCAAACACCCTGTAAAATCCATGGGTGGACTGATTGGCGGTGAATCAAAAAAACTCTTCCTTCATCAGGCTTCCGGCAAAGGGATCTGCGGGGAACTGCTTGAAAAAGCCATCACCTACGCTATGGCAACTCTGGAAACCAATGCTTCCATGGGGCTAATCGTGGCCTCTCCGACTGCGGGTTCTGCCGGAATCGTTCCAGGCCTTTTACTTGCCCTTCAGGAAGTTTACAACTACTCTGACAAATATATCCAAAAAGCACTTTTTAATGCTGGTGCCATTGGTTATCTTGCCATGAGAAATGCAACTGTTGCCGGTGCAGTCGGTGGCTGTCAGGCAGAGACAGGTGTTGCTGCTGCCATGGCAGCTTCTGCAGCTACTGAATTACTTGGCGGAACACCCCTGCAATGTACCCACGCAGCATCTACCGTACTGATGAATATGCTTGGACTTGTCTGTGACCCGGTCGGCGGCCTTGTCGAGTATCCATGCCAGAACCGAAACGCTGCCGGAGTTGCCAATGCTCTCGTTGCTGCCGAAATGGCACTTGCCGGAATCACGCAGCTCATTCCCCTTGATGAGATGATCACGATCATGTACACTGTAGGCAAAAAACTACCTGCCGAATTACGCGAAACCGCTCTCGGCGGCTGTGCAACTGCACCGTCCGCCTGCGAAGCCTGTCATATATGCAGCTAAACCCAAAAACATACTGGAAAGTTTATCATCCTTTATGTCTTGATAAAACTTCCCGGGCTTTTTCTTCCCTCTTCTATAAAATATAAAACAGAAAAAAGGTGATAGTGTGAATTAACTTTAATTAAACCTTAAAAGCCAAAATGACTCTGCGATATTCCTTATAAAAGGATACCGAAGAGCCATTTTGGTTTTATAAAACTATTCAACTTAATTTCGTCTCAAAGCCTCGATCGGACTGAGTTTTGCAGCTTTCTTCGCCGGATAGATTCCAAAAAATACACCGACCGCACAGGAGAAAAGTGTTGCCGCCAGAATCACTGTCGGGCTGATTCCCGGTGTGATCGTCATTCCCATGCTTCCACTCATGATAGAACAGATTCCATAACCTGCAAGAATTCCAAGAATAATTCCAATCACGCCTCCCATAACTGTAAGGATTGCCGCTTCCGCAAGGAACTGTAACATAATAGAAGAGGTCTTGGCGCCAAGTGATTTACGGATTCCAATCTCACGTGTTCTTTCTGTAACAGATACCAACATAATATTCATAACACCGATTCCACCTACCAAAAGAGAAATTCCGGCAACAAATGAAATAAATGCCGTCACCATACCGAGCATTTCATTCATTGACTGCAGGACATCCTGGAAACTCTGCACATGAAAATAGTCTTCCCCTGCGCACTGATGACGTTTCTCCAAAAGATGCACGACCTGATCTGCAACGATCTGTGAATCTAGTGTTTTGTCTGCCTGAACCACTGTAATGGAATAAAATTCATCGGTTCCACCCACAAGATCATCCATGGAAGAATACGGAACATTTACCGTAACCGGCATTCCATCATAAGTATAACTTACGAATGTTCCATTTTCTTTCTGCGTAGTGACACCCATGATGCGAAAAGATTTTGAAGAATCATAACAGGTAATATCAAGGCTCATACCAACAACATCATCTGTACCAAAAAGCTGCCTGGCATCTGTATCTGAGATTACACATACATTTTTGCCCTCTTCAATCTCTGTCTCGCCAAAATAACTTCCATATTTCATATCGGAATTATTGATCATTTTGGCATCGGGACCTTCACCTGTCAGCATGATAGAAAAATTCCCCTTACCGGTCACCGTTTCACCATCGTAATTGTTTGAAACACTAACACCACCTACTGTATCGAGCTTACGGATTTCCTGTACATCATCCGGTGTGATCCATTCATCTTCCGTCATGGCATCATTACTGACATCGATAGCGATCAGCCCTGAGCCAATTCCATCGATCTCACTGTTCATCTGATTCTTCGTTCCTTCGCCGATGGAAACGATTGCAATGACCGAAGCAATGCCAATAATAATTCCCAGCATGGTAAGAAATGAACGTCCTTTATTTGCCCGGATATTCTGGACAGCCATTTTTATATATTCATATAATCCGCCCATCAGACACCTTCTTCTGCATTATCTGTCTCTGTATTTTCACCATTCACATCTCCGGATCTATCAGCAGCTTCTGCCTGCATTCCCTCTTCCAGGAAACCAAGGTCACGGGATAACTTCATCACCTTCTTTAATGCCGTCAAGCACTTCTACATATTCGTCCGAACTGATTCCTGTTGTGATATCCTTTTTGGTAATAACCCCATTCTCAAGTACATAACAGAAAGAGCCCTCTTTTCCTATATTAACTACTTCAGACGGAAGTACAACTACATTGTCCACCTCTTCTGCATGAATCGTTACTTTGGCATCCACACCAAGAAAAATATCTTCATCCGGATTCTTGATACGAATATCCGCAGAAATCAAAGAAGCACCTTTTTCATTCTGAGTAGCAACATGGCTGATACTCGTTACTTCACCTTCATAAATTTTTCCTGCAATGGTGATGTCCGCAGACTGACCTTCTTTCACTTTATCATAATCGTATTTCGAAACATTTACATTCACATCTACTTTATCAGTATTCTGTAAAGTAAACAATTCCATTCCCTGTGTTGCAGTTGCACCTTCAACCACAGAAACTTTTGTAACCACACCATTAAAATCAGCCTTGATTCCTTTCTTTGCTGCTTCTACAAGTTCCTGTGCAGACATCTGATCCAGTTCAGAAAGATTATTGGTAATTTCCATTTTTTCTTTTTCTTCTTCAGTCACAGCACCCGTATCTGCTTCTGCAGCCGCTTCCTTCGAGGAAAGTTCTGACTGAAGTTCTGCAAGATTATTACTTGCTTTTTCAAGTTCATTCTCCAGTGCAGTAGTATCCGCTGTCACAGCAGTATCATCCGTGCTGGAAGAAGCAGATGCAGAAACATCTGCAGACGTTCCGTCAGAAACAATGTCAGCCTCGCCGGTGAAGTCAGACATTACCGGAGCAGCCGGCTTCTGCGCTTTATAATCTTCATAAGCTGTTTTTGCATTCTGATATGTAATCTGCGCTTCACTTCTCATCTGCTCTGCTATCTCAAGTGCATTTTCATTATCATCACTCTGGTCTGCAGACCACGCCTGAAAAGCCATCTGATAACTGTTCTCTGCCTGATTGTAATCCGACTGTGCCTGATTCATTTCATTGTTCAGTGTATTCAGCTGATTTTGATACGCAGGAAGGGTTTCATTCTGATATGTAGTCTGTGCCTGTGCATATTCACGCTGTATTTCCTGCTGCTGTGCCTCCTGTGCGGCAGCTGCATCTGCCTGTTTCTTTGCTGCAGCTTTGGAAGATGCTGCCTGTGCATTGGCATTTGCCTGCGAAATCCTTGCTTTCAGACTTGCAACATAATTTTCCTGAGCGGCAACCTGCTGTTTTAGACTTGCCGCATCACCTGCCGCATTCTGTTGCTTCCGAACTGCCTCATCCGATTTTTTTAAAGTATTTTTCATATCCAGTTTTCCGGACTCTACATTCAGATCAGCTTTCTTCGCCTCTCTCTCCAGGTCTTTTTGATCAAATTCGATCAGGCTGCTTCCTGCTTTTACAGTTTCCCCTTCTTTCAACGCAGCTGTATCAACTTTGGCATTGACAGGAGAAAAATATGTTTTCTGTTCTTCACTTACTACTGTACCACTGATTTCTACCGTTTGCTGAACATTATCGCGGACAGCTGATACTGTTTTCACCTGCGGAATTGCCGAATCCGCTGCATTCATACTGCCATAGATATTGACACCGGCTACTACTGCCACGACCAGAATCCCAACTCCGATCACCAGTTTCTTTTTGGACTTTTTCTTTTTCATTATGCCTCCTCCTGGTCAAAATCCGGATTGATTGTATCCGATTCTATCTTACCATCCATGATACGCACTACACGTCTTGCCTGTGCTGCAATACCATTATCATGCGTGATCAATATTACTGTTCTTCCTGTTTTATGCATTTTCTTTAAAATTGCAAGAATCTCCTTACTGGATGCAGAATCCAGGTTTCCTGTCGGCTCATCTGCAAGAATGACCGGAGGCTGTGCAGCGATTGCTCTTGCAATTGCCACACGCTGCTGCTGCCCACCGGACATCTCACTTGGCTTATGATCCATACGTTTTTCCAGGCCAACCATTTTCAGAGATTCGATAGCCAGTTCATGTCTCGTCTTACGATCAATTCCACGATAGATCAGCGGCAATTCTACATTTTCAATTGCATTCAGATTTGCAATAAGATTAAATCCCTGAAAGATAAATCCAATTTCATGGTTTCTTACCTCCGAGAGTTCATTGTCCGTCATTTCGGACACATCAGTCCCGTTCAGATAATACTTTCCCGAGGTAGGCACATCGAGACACCCAAGCATATTCATAAAAGTTGACTTGCCAGAACCTGATTGCCCGATGATTGCCACCAGTTCTCCTTTTTTTATTTCAAGGCTCACATGATCCAGGGCTCTTACTTCATTTTCGCCGGGATTATAAATCTTGCAAAGGTCTTCCACCTTGATCAGCGTATCATTCATATTCTGCATTCTCCTTTGATGTCGCTGTTTATTGTTTCTGTATTATGCTTATTTTTTTCTGGCACCAGAATCTCTGTCATGCATTTTTAAGAAACGCTTTGTATGCTTTCTTCGCCTCATAAATATCGGCTTTGCTTGTTACTTCCCACGGTGCATGCATACTCAGGACCGCCACACCACTGTCTATCACATTCATTCCGTAAAGTGCTGCGATATAAGCGATCGTTCCGCCGCCTCCCACATCTACTTTGCCAAGTTCTGCTGTCTGGAAGGCAACATTACTGTCATCAAAAATGCAACGTACTTTTGCCACATACTCTGCATTGGCATCGTTAGATCCGGACTTTCCTCTTGCACCTGTAAATTTATTAAGAACGATTCCTCTTCCAAGATATGCTGCATTTTTCTTTTCGAAGCATTCTCCGTAAGCCGGGTCATAGCCTGCACTTACATCAGAAGAAAGCATAAAGGAATTCTTAAGAGTTCTTCGGAGTGCCAGTCCGGAATAACATCCCATAGCTTCTAGAAGCTCTGCCACAGTATTTTCGAAGAAATTAGACTGCATGCCAGTAGCTCCTACACTTCCAATTTCTTCTTTGTCCGTCAAAAGACAGCAGCTGGTACGTTTTGGTGCTTCCATCTCAAGCATTGCCACAAAAGAAGTATATGCGCAGACACGGTCATCCTGTCCATATGCTGCGACCATACTGCGGTCAAGTCCGCAGTCACGAGCTTTGCCCGCCGGAACGATCTCCAGTTCTGCTGAAAGAAAATCCTCTTCCTCTACACCATATTTTTCTCCCAGAATCCGAAGGACATTATTTTTGACTGCTTCCTTCTTCTCGTCCTTTTCCTCTTTCAGTGGTCTGCTGCCGATCAGAATGTCAAGATTCTCGCCCTCGATCACCTCTGCGGCCTTTTTCTGGAGCTGTTTACCTGCAAGATGAATCAGAAGATCTGTGATATATACGACCGGATCATCCTCATCTTCACCAACATTCACATTTACTACTGTACCATCCTTCTTCACGATCACACCATGAATCGCCAACGGAAGTGCTACCCACTGATATTTCTTCACCCCGCCGTAATAATGGGTATCCAGATATACCAGATCCGTATCTTCATATAAAGGATTCTGTTTTACATCCAAACGTGGAGAATCAATGTGCGCTCCAAGAATATTCATTCCCTTTTCTATCGGTTCCTGTCCGATATGGAACATAGCCATGATCTTTTTCATGCCGACAGCATAGATCTTATCTCCGGCTTTGATCTGCTCACCGGATGCAAGTTTATTTTCTAATGAAACATATCCTGCTGCTTCTGCTTCTCTGGTAAGCTCCAGGACACATTCACGCTCTGTCTTACCGGCATCCAGAAATGTACGATAATTTTTTGCAAGTTTCTCCAGTTCCTTCTCATCTGCTTCCTCATAAGAAAGCCATGCATTTCTTCTTTCCATAATATATAAAACCACCTTTCGTTTGATTCTCAAAATTCTTTCAACATTATACGCCAATATTTTACGTATTTCTACATTCTTCCAGATTCTTAATAAAGATATAAGATTTGTATAAGAAATTTGGCTCTTCCTATCATTTTCTTCACAGTTTCTTTTTTATTATATCCCGAATCGCTTGCATTTCTGCATCTTCCCGCTCTATAATAATTTTGTTTTTTCAAGAATGCTTCCGGCTTCATAATAGTTACAGCCGGACTTTAAATGTACCTTAAATACACAGATAAATCACACTTTTTATAAAGGAGTTTTTCATGCAGCAGGCAACTGAATTAAAAAAGCAGCTTCAATCCATCCACAGAAAAAGTTATCCCGCCTACAAATCTCTGAAAGGCAGTTACCAGTTTGGGCATTATATCCTTTCCATCGATCATGTACAGGGAGATCCTTTTGCATCTCCCTCCCACATCAGTGTCCATATTTCCCGCAAAGATGCCGGTTTTCCAGATGCCTACAGCAAAAACAATCTCACATGTATCACCCTTGCCGACCATCTGACGCGCCAGTTTGAACAGCAGATAAACCACTATTCCTTCCGTGCAAAAGGTTCTGGTAAAAGCGGTCTGATTTCCGTCAGCCACTGTGGACAGGAAATCCTTTCCAGAACCGCATGTGAAATCACATCCAAAGGCATCACTGCCAGATTTTTTATTGGTTTTCCTGCAAATGGCCGTACCATTAATGCACCCGAACTGGAAAAAATTCTATTCGATTTTCTTCCTGCCTGTGTAGAAAACACTTTCTTTTACAAAAACATAAATCAGGAAGAACTGGAACAAACCATTTTTCTCGCTGAAGATCAACAGGCAATCCGGGAACAGTTGAAAGAAAAAAAACTGGTGGCATTTGTTGCAGATGGTGCTATACTCCCGCGGGAAAGTGGTATTTCCTCCCGTCCGATGAAGCATTCTGTCCCGTTTATTTCTCCGGAATCGCTCCGTATAACTATGAATCTTCCGCATAAGGGAAAAATTATCGGAATGGGAATTCCACAGGGCATTACCCTGATCGTCGGCGGTGGATATCATGGCAAATCCACTCTTCTGAATGCCCTGGAACTTGGTGTATACAATCATATTGCCGGAGACGGGCGAGAATACGTGATCACGGATGACACCGCATTAAAGCTCCGTTCCGAGGATGGACGTTCTATCAAAGACGTGGATATTTCTCTGTTTATCAATGATCTGCCAAACAAAAAAAACACCCATTGTTTTTCAACAGCGGATGCCAGTGGAAGTACGTCTCAGGCTGCCGGCATTATTGAGGGAATGGAAGCCGGAAGCAAAGTTTTTCTTCTGGATGAAGATACTTCTGCCACCAACTTCATGGTGCGGGATACGTTCATGCAGGAAATCATCTCCCGTGAAAAGGAACCGATCACTCCATTTCTCGAACGGGCACAGAAGCTGTATACAATTGCCGGAATTTCTACGCTTCTGGTTGCCGGAAGTTCCGGCGCATTTTTCCACATTGCAGACACAATTATCCAGATGGACTGCTATCGTCCTGTGGATATCACACGCAAAGTCAAAGAAATCTGTGGAAAATATCCTCTGAGTCCAGCCAAAGTTCCTGCATTTGTTATGCCTGACAGTCACAGGATCATACAAAAAAATACTCCTGTGATTCGCTCACATGGACATGGCACAGGCAAACCGGATCGTCTCAAAATAAAAGTTCATGGAAAAGCTGGATTCCTGCTTGGAAGACAGGAAGTAGACCTTCGCTACGTTGAGCAGCTCATAGATCCAGAACAGACCGCAGCCCTCGGATTGCTCCTGAAATATGCGTTGGAGCATCTGGCGGACGGGAAAAAAACTATCCCGGAGATTGTTGATTATCTTCAGAAACAGATTCATACAAAAGGCCTTATCGCCTTTGCTGATGGTTCTTACCTGCCATGTGGATATGCCATCCCGAGAATCCAGGAAATCTACTCCTGTTTTAATCGATATCGCCAATAACGAAAGCAGCCGCCCTCCTGACGTTCTTGCCAGGTGGCGGCTGTTTAGTGTTCTGTTTTATTTTTTAGGGAAAGGAAAGAGTTCCGGCAACTCTCCCGGCATTGAAGTGCTACCGGATTTCTTAAAGGGGGTTTCCTTTAAGACAAGTACATCATACAATATAAATGTGAGGAGTTTTTGTCCTTTTTCTAATATATTTCTAAAATTTCTAAAATAAATATTTATATTTGTTGAATAAACTTTATTCTTCGTGATTACAATCTTCTGTCAAATATCTTTTTATACTTTTCGCTTATCCAGCTTCCTGGAGAGCATCATGCCAAGTCCCTGCAGGATCTGCACAAGCACTACCAGAATTATAATCGTTACGATCATAATGTCTGTCTGATAGCGGTAATATCCATAACGAATAGCGATATCTCCAAGTCCGCCGCCGCCAACAGTTCCTGCCATAGCGGAATAACCAAGGATTGTTCCGACGGCAATCGTTACTCCGACAAGAAGAGAAGTTCTTGCTTCTGCAAGAAGGACTTTCCAGATGATCGTCGGTGTTCCTGCGCCCATGCTGACTGCTGCCTCGATCACTCCCGGTTCCACTTCTTTCAGTGAAGATTCCACCATACGGGCAATGAACGGAGCCGCTGCAATTACAAGCGGTACGATCGTTGCACTGGAGCCATAGCTCTGTCCCACGATCAGTTTGGTAAGTGGAATCACAAGAATCAGGAGAATCAGAAACGGAATACTTCTGAGGATATTCACGATCACATCCAGTACTTTGTAAACAACTGCATTTGGATGAATCCCCTCTTTGTCTGTTACTGCAAGAAGAATTCCCAGCGGAAGTCCCAGCACATATCCGAAAAATGTGGATACAAGCGTCATATACAAAGTATCTCTGGTTCCTTCCAGCAGCATTGTAATTGTTGTATTATCCCACATCAGACTTCAACTCCTCTACTCCCATATTTGTATCTTTCAGATACTGAATCATCTTATCTGCAACTTCCTCGATCTCGGGAAGCTGCAGGATCATTTCACCTTCTGCTGCTCCACCAATATTCTTGGTATCAGCATACAGAATATTGACCGGCGTCCGGTAGGTCAGTACCAGATTGGCAATGACCGGTTCAAAAGAAGATTTATCCCGGAAAGTTACACGAACCAGACGTTTGCCTTCCATTTTCTGAATCTGCGTTCTTCCACTGAATACCAGTCGGCGTGCCGCTTCTGTCTTCGGGCTTCTGAACAGTTCTTCTACTGTTCCGGATTCCACCAGTGTTCCACTCTCCAGAACAGCTACACGATTGCAGATTTCCTGTACCACACTCATTTCATGTGTGATAACTACGACAGTGATTCCATAATCACGGTTAATCTCTTTGATCAGTTCCAGAATTGCTTTTGTTGTCTGTGGATCCAGTGCACTGGTCGCCTCGTCACAGAGCAGGATTTTCGGATCACTTGCCAGAACTCGTGCAATTGCAACACGCTGTTTCTGACCACCTGAAAGCTGTGATGGATAAGAAAGAGCTTTTTCTTCCAGTCCTACTACTTTCAGATATTCCAGGGCTTTTTTACGTGCTTCTTTCTTACTGATTCCCGCAATTTCCATCGGAAAACACACATTATCAAGAGCAGTTCTCTGCATGAGCAGATTAAAATGCTGGAAGATCATTCCTATATTCTGACGCTCCTTACGGAGTTCTTTTTCAGAAAGTTTCGTAAGATTCTTACCATTCACCCGGACAGTTCCGGATGTTGGTCTTTCCAATAGATTCAGACATCGTACCAGTGTACTTTTACCCGCTCCGGAGAGACCGATAATGCCAAAAATCTCTCCCTTTTCTATGGAAAAACTGATGTTTCTGGCCGCCTCTACCGTCCCGTTTTTTGTGGAAAAGTTTTTACAGAGGTTTTCTACCTGTATCATCGGTTCCATTTAAACTGTTCCCCCGTTCCCTTGAAATATCTGTGTTACAACTTATTCATCAATACTCCCAGCCGTATTATTCTGCAGCTTCTTCTGTAGTCTCTGTTTCTGTGTCTGTAGTAACATCTGCTGTTTCTTCTTTATCAGCATCAGCATCTGCGGAATCTTCAAAAGGTATAACTGCTCCGTCATACTTCTCATTAATAAAGTCTTTGATCTCATCGGATTTCAAAGTATCTACCAGTGCTTTGATTGCTTCACTCTCTTCATTTCCTTCTTTGACCGCAATTACATTTACATATGTTTTTGCTGCTTCAGAATCAGATGTCTCATGAGCGATAGAATCTTTGGATACGGAATATCCTGCCTGCAGAGCATAGTTTCCATTCAGCACGACAAATGCGACTTCATCCTTAACACGGGAAACCTGTGCAGCTTCCAGTTCTTCGATCTTGATATTCTTCGGATTTTCTTCAATATCTTTCACAGTTGCTTCCAGTCCGGCTCCGTCTTTCAGTGTAATCACACCGTTATCCTGGAGAAGAAGAAGTGCTCTCGCTTCGTTTGTCGTATCGTTTGGAACTGCAATGGTATCACCATCTTCCAGTTCATCCAGTGATTTCTTTGTTCCAGGATAAATTCCAAATGGTTCATAATGGATACCACCTGCATTTACCAGATGTGTTCCCTGCTCTTCATTGAAATTGTCCAGGTATGGGATATGCTGGAAATAGTTTGCATCAAAATCACCGCTTTCTACTACCAGGTTCGGCTGTACATAATCGTCAAATACAGTTACTTCAAGGTCCCAGCCTTCTTTTTCAAGGATTGGTTTTGCTTCTTCAAGGATTTCTGCATGTGGTGTAGCGGATGCTGCTACTTTAATGGTTTCTTTTTCTGCATCAGCGCTTACCAGAACGCCGTTTGCTGTGATTGCTCCGATTGCCAGTACTGCTGCAAGTGATACTGTGATAATTTTTGTGTTTTTCATAATAAATTCCCTCTCTTTTCTCGTTCTATTTAAATTTTCTTATATCTTGTTTTATTTTTCTCTATTCAATTGTATTCTATATTCAGTTGTAAATTCGGATTACCTGTCAGATAAGCTTAAAAAGGCAATAAAAAAACAGGAACCCATGTCGGATTTTCCTGTTCATGTAATCTACATTGTATCTGATCGATACATTTATATTCACATTCTTGACATCTTATTCAGACTGCATTACTCTGATCCGCTGATGCCACAGGAAGTTTCCGATACATTAAAGCACAGTTAGACATACACATGTACATTCGCATTTCCTTATCCATCATACACATGACATTTCTCTGTTCTGCATTCTTTGTAAACATGATTCTTCCTCCTTGATAGTTTTCTCTCGGTTTTTGTTTTCCTATCTTTCCGATAGGTTTAATATACTACTACTTTTTGGATATGTCAACACCTTTTTCAACTTTTTGTTTTCAGCAGTTTTTCCATGCCTGACATTACTGTGCATACGTTCACAGTAACTGCTTGACACTATTTTTCTATAATGATAGGATACTCTTAAATGGCTGGTTACCAAGTATCAGTCAGACTATAGTAAACAATATGAATCAACAGATAACAGGAGAAATATATATGCAGAAAAAAGCAATCATCGCCATGAGCGGCGGAGTTGACTCCAGCGTGGCAGCCTACCTGATGGTTAAGGATGGCTACGACTGTGCCGGTGCGACTCTGAAGCTTTATGATAATCCACAGTGCAGTTTCCCGGGACACCGCGCCTGCTGCACCCCATCTGATACCGAAGATGCCAGAAGCGTTGCCGCACGACTTGGAATGCTCTATTACGTCTTCCCAATGCATGATGAATTCCGCCACAGTGTCATTGACAAATTTGCAGATACTTATCTGCACGGTGGCACACCGAACCCGTGTATTGACTGTAACCGTTTTTTGAAATTCTCTGCCCTTCTCGACAAAGCAAGAGAACTTGGCTGTGAATACATCGCAAGCGGACATTATGCACGTCGTGAACAGGATCCGGAAACAGGACGTTTTATTCTGAAAAAGGGCCTCGATCCGACAAAAGATCAGAGCTATGTTCTCTACGCCATGACGCAGGATCAGCTGGCGCATACATTGTTTCCACTTGGCAGCTACACCAAAAAAGAGATTCGTCACATTGCCCAGGAACAGGGCTTTATCAATGCAGATAAACCGGACAGTCAGGATATCTGCTTCGTACCGGACGGAGATTATGCTTCCTTTATTGAACAGTATACCGGACAGTCTTCGGAACCTGGTGATTTCGTAGATAAAGAGGGCAACGTACTCGGCAAACACAAAGGTCAGATTCACTATACAATCGGTCAGCGCCGCGGTCTTGGAATTTCTGCACCGGAATCCCTCTATGTATGTGGCAAATCCCTGGATTCCAACAAGGTTATCCTTGGCGGCAAACAGGATCTGATGAGCACCTGCTGTTACATCAACGACATTAACCTGATTCCATGGGATCATCTGGACAAGCCGATCAAATGCAAAGTCAAGACACGCTACCGTCAGCCGGAACAGCCTGCAACTGTAGAACAGCTTGGTGATGATCTGCTCAAGATCACATTCGAAGAACCACAGAGAGCAGTTACTCCGGGACAGGCTGCTGTTCTCTATGATGGAGACATGGTTCTCGGTGGAGGAACGATTCTTCCAGAAGGACTTGCCTCTACAAAATGATATAACGCAAAACACCTCACAGGTTTTATCCTGTGAAGTGTTTTTTTCATACGCACCTTATTATCCCATCTGTACGATTACATGATATTCTTTTTTACCATCAACCAGCGGAATCTGATTTCCGGCAATTTTTTCTCCATCCACTTCAATCCAGCTGACACCTTTTTGTACACCCTCTGGTTTGTGAATCTCAATATGATATTCAGCATCTCTAAAACGACGATCCACTTTAAAATCACCAAACTTACCCGGGAGACACGGATCTACAATAAGTCCGTCATAATCCGGCTGAATTCCCAGCAATGCCTGAGACAGGTTTACAAAAGTCCATGCTGCTGTTCCTGTCAGCCAGCTGTTCTTCGCTTCCCCAAATCTCGGTGCATCTGCACCTGCAACCATCTGTGAATATACATAAGGTTCTGTTCGATGTATCTCACTGATCTCCTCAATATACGATGGACATATCTTACGATAAATTTCAAAAGCTCGGTCTCCTCTTCCGATCACAGTCTCTGCAATAGAGATCCACGGATTATTATGGCAGAAGATACCGGCATTTTCTTTGTATCCCGGTGGGTAGGAAGTAATTTCCCCAAGTTCCAGATGATATCTCGTGTATGCCGGCTGAAGAATCATGACTCCATACTTTGTTTCCAGACGCTCATGTACAGAATCCAATGCTTTTTCTGCCAGTCCCTCTTCTTTTCCAATACCTGCCATAACACAAAAGCCCTGCGGTTCAATAAAGATTTTTCCTTCCTCACACTCTTTTGATCCAACTTTTTCGGACTGCGCATCATATGCACGAAGGAACCATTCTCCATCCCATCCTGCATCCAGAACTGCCTGATACATCTCATCGACTGCTTTTTCTGCCTCTGCTGCCAGTTCTTCATGACCTGTACGTCTGCAGAGCTCTTCAAACTCTTTTCCATATTTTACAAACATACCTGCAATAAATACAGATTCCGCTACCGGTCCCTCAGACGGTCCGGTCGTCTGGAAAGATTCTCCCGGTTCACTGGAAAAACAGTTCAGATTCAGACAATCATTCCAGTCTGCCCTTCCGATCAGAGGAAGTTTATGCGGTCCAAGATGTGTTACTGTATAATGGAAAGATTTGTCCAGATGTTCAAACAGCGGAACCGCTGAACCTTTCTTACAATCAAACGGTACCTGTTCTTCAAGAATTCCATAATCTCCGGTTTCTTTGATATATGCAGCCACTGCTGCGATCAACCATAATGGATCATCATTAAATCCGCTTCCAACATCCAGATTTCCCTGTTTCGTCAATGGCTGATACTGATGATAGGCACTTCCATCCGGGAACTGTGTGGACGCGATATCAATAATCCTCTCTCTTGCACGCTCAGGAATCAGATGTACAAATCCCAGAAGATCCTGACAGGAATCACGGAATCCCATACCACGGCCTGTTCCAGACTCATAATAGGATGCAGATCTGGACATATTGAACGTAACCATACACTGGTACTGATTCCAGATATTTGCCATACGGTCGATGTGTTCATTTTCACTGGATACTGCAAAACGTGCCAGCAGATTCTCCCAGTAATCATTCAGTTTTGCAAAAGCCGCCATAGCCTTATCCATTGTATTAAAGCGTTCGATCAGGGCTTTTGCCGGTGTCTTATTGATGATTCCCGGTGCTTCCCATTTATCATCTGCCGGGTTTTCACAATATCCCAGCACAAATACATATTCTTTTTCTTCACCTGGTGCCAGTTTGATATCGATCTGATGTGCTGCGATCGGATACCATCCACTTGCTATGGAATTGCTGCATTTTTTCTTACGTACAGCTTCCGGAAAAGCATTTCCATTACCAGCGCCGAGAAAAGCATCTCTGCTTGTATCAAAATTGTGAACCGGAGTATTAACAGTAAAGAAGCTGTAATGTCTTCTTCTTTCTCTGTATTCTGTTTTATGATAAATTGTGCTTCCCTGCACTTCCACTTCGCCGATATTTAAGTTTCTCTGGAAGTTGGATCCGTCATCAACTGCATTCCACAAACAGAATTCCACATACGAAAACAGAGAGATATTTTTTTCGGAATCAGAATTATTCTTCAGCTTCAGGCAGTTAATCTCACAGGCCACATCCGATGGTACAAATGCCAGAAGATCTGCTTCCAGTTTATTCTTAGAAGAATGGAAACGACTGTAGCCCAGTCCATGGCGACATTCATATGTATCTGTCTCTGTCATGGATGGCATGGTTCCCGGGTTCCAGATCACACCATCATCATTAATGTAATAGTACTTTCCGTTAGAATCTACCGGAATATTATTGTAACGGTATCTCGTGATTCGCATCAGTTTCGCATCTTTATAAAAACTGTATCCACCACAGGTATTGGAGATCAGTGAGAAAAAGTCATTACTTCCCAGATAATTGATCCATGGCAATGGTGTATGTGGTGTAGTGATTACATATTCTTTGGCTTTGTCGTCAAAATATCCATATTTCATTGAAGGACCTCCTTGAAAGAGAAAACAATTAAATTACTAAATATTAAAATATATAAATACGGGTAAGCGATCACGAATTAAAGACTGAAAACAGATTTGCGAAAACGAATAAGTTTAGAATTTTCACAGATATAATATAGATTAGATTGGATTTCCCTCAGTATAATTCAGTTTATCCAAAAAATCAACTATATTTTTACTCGTTAAAATATTGCCCAATTGCAGTTCCTGTTTTCGCGAAACCTTAGCGAAAATTTTCGTTAAAACATAGTGCATTTTTTGTGAAATTGATAAATTATTATAAATTCTTTTTTATGCAACAGGGATAAATTATGCAAATATTACAAAAAGGTCTTGAAAATTGTCCGAAAACAATGTACGATGAGCTTGCGAAAACGATTTAGGAACAAAAAAACAGAAAAGGCTGGACATGTATATGGTATCCATGAAAGACATTGCAAAACAGTGCAACGTATCAGTTGCAAGTGTCAGCAAAGCTCTGAATGGTTATCCGGATATCAGCGAAGAAACCCGGCAGCTTATTTTAAAAACTGCATCAGAAATGGGATATCTTCCAAATTCTTCAGCAAGAGCATTAAAAACCAAACGAAGTTACAATCTTGGCGTACTCTTTGTAGACGAAGCCATGAGTGGTCTTACTCATGATTACTTCAATCATGTACTCGAAAGTTTTAAGCGAACTGCTGAATCCAAAGGATACGATATCACTTTCACCAGTGGTAATCTCTCCGGACAGCGTCTCAATTATTATGAACACTGTCGTTACAGAGGAGTCGATGGAGTTGTGATCGCCTGTATCAACTTTTTTACCGAAGAAGTTCAACGGCTGGTACAATCCGAGATTCCAGTGGTCACGATTGATCATGTATTCGATGGAAGAATTGCTGTTGTTTCCAACAACATTCAGGGAATGGAAGATCTCGTCTCCTATATTCTGAAACGGGGGCACAGAAAGATCGCCTATATTCACGGAGAAGATTCCTCCGTTACGCGAAGCCGACTCGGAAGTTTTTACAGAACTCTCCAGAAAAAACGGATTGATGTACCTGATGAATATATGCCGGTCATCCCCTATCGCGATGCGGAAGCGGCAGCGATGGCAACTTCAGAACTTCTTGATCTGAAAGATCCACCCACCTGCATTCTATATCCGGATGATTTTTCTGCTCTGGGCGGTATCAACGAGATCCATGAACGTGGGCTCCGGATACCGGACGATATCTCCATTGCAGGATATGACGGACTCACTTTTGCACGCATCCTGGAGCCCCGGCTGACAACTCTGTGTCAGGACACAGAAACAATCGGACGGCTTGCCGCACAGAAACTGATTGATCTGATTGAGAATCCCAAAACTACGATCATCGATAAGTTCACCGTAGATGGAACACTCTTCCCAGGAGCATCAGTCAGAAATCTGGCAAAATAGGAAATTAAATATGGAAAGAATATAAAACAAAAACTATTTATCACAGGGAGGTAACAACATGAAGAGAAAGATTATGGCAGTCACATTAACAGCAGCTATGCTTGCAGGTCTGGCAGCAGTTCCGGTATGGGCAGATGACACAGGTTCCGATGAAGGTAAAGTTTTAAACATTTACTGCTGGAATGAAGAATTCAAATCCCGTCTGACCGATCATTACCCGGGATACGAAGAAGTAGATGGAACCCATGGCAAGATCGGTGATGTAGATGTTGTATGGAACATCACTCCATCTGATGACAATGCATATCAGAATAACCTGGACGAAACACTTCTGAAACAGGCTGATGCATCAGCAGATGACAAGATTGATCTCTTCCTGGTAGAAGCTGACTACGCACTGAAATATGTAAATACCGATTACACAATGCCGGTAGCAGATCTCGGAATCACAGAAGACGAAGTTGCTGATCAGTATCAGTATACAAAAGATGTTATGACAGATGCTGATGGAAATCTGAAAGGTCTTTCCTGGCAGGGCTGCCCTGGAACCATGATCTACAGAAGAGATATCGCCAAAGAAGTATTCGGAACAGATGATCCGGCAGAAGTTCAGAAGAAAGTTGCTGACTGGGATACCTTCAAAGCAACAGCTGAAGAACTGAAAGAAAAAGGTTATCAGATGACCTCTACTGTAAACGACAGTTACCGTGTATTCTCCAACAACGTATCTACTCCGTGGGTAGTTGATGGAAAGATCACAGTTGATGACAACATCAAGAACTGGGTTGATATGTCCAAGGAAATGGTTGACGCAGGTGAAACTGCTACATACGAACTTTGGAGTGATGACTGGAGCAAAGGCTTCTTCAAAGACAGTAACGTATTTGCATACTTCGGACCAGCATGGTTCATCGACTTCTCTATGAGTGCTGATCAGGATGGTTCTGTTGGTAAAGACGGCGGCTGGGCTGCAACAGAAGGACCACAGGGCTTCTACTGGGGCGGAACATGGATCACAGCAGCTACAGGAACAGATAACCCGACACTGGTTGCTGATATCATGAGAACTATGACAACTAACGTTGACGTTATGAAAGAAATCGTTACAGCTGATAATGACTTCATAAACAACAAACCGGCTATGGAAGAAATGGCAGCAGACGAAAGCTACGGCGATGCTGTTCTTGGCGGACAGAACCCACTGGCAATGTTCTGTGCCGGTGCAGACAAGATCGACCTCAGCAATATGAGCATCTACGATCAGGGCTGCAACGAGGAATTCCAGAACGCTATGAAGAACTACTTTGAAGGCAACGCAACATATGATGAAGCTCTCGACCTGTTCTACAAAGCAGTTGTAGAAAAATATCCAGAACTTTCTTACTAATCAAAGCAGACAGATTCTGTTGAATAATTATTGAGTAAAAAGATGTGCCTGCCTGACCATCAGGCAGGCACATCTTTCGATTATGGAGGAAGATAATGGCAAAGAATAATAACCATAAAGCGGTCAGCTATAACAAATGGGGATATATCTTCCTGATACCGTTTGTAGTAGTATATCTCATATTCCAGCTCATTCCGCTTATTAGTACAGTTTATAACAGCTTCTTTGAAAACTACAGATCTGGATTGACGCAGATTGGACCGAACTTTGTAGGCTTTGCCAATTATGTCAAACTCTTCGAGGGTGGAGAGATCTGGATCTATTTTAAAAACACTATGATCATGTGGGTTATGGGATTTGTTCCTCAGATCCTGGTCTCTCTGCTCCTTGCAGCATGGTTCTCCAATCCGAGTCTTCGACTTAAAGGTCAGAGATTTTTTAAGACCGTAATTTACCTTCCAAACCTGATCATGGCATCTGCTTTTGCAATGTTGTTCTTTACATTATTTGCAGACGGCGGCCCGATCAATGCAATGCTGATACAGGCAGGAATACTGAAACAGGCTTACTCCTTCTTCAGTCATGCCTGGAGTGCCAGAACGCTTGTTGCAGTCCTGAACTTCCTTATGTGGTTTGGTAATACGACAATCCTTCTTATGGCCGGCATGATGGGTATTGATCCATCACTTTATGAGGCAGCCGAAGTAGATGGAGCCACTGCTTCGCAGATTTTCAGAAAGATCACTCTTCCGCTTCTTCGTCCGATTCTGATCTATGTTATGATCACATCTCTGATCGGTGGTATGCAGATGTTCGATGTACCTCAGATCCTGACAAACGGAACCGGTGATCCAATGCGTTCCACTATGACACTAATCATGTATCTGAACAAGCATCTGTTCAGCAAGAACTATGGAATGGGCGGTGCATTATCCGTATTCCTGTTCATCATTACTGGCGTGCTCAGTCTGATTGTATTCCGCTTTAACAAGACGAATGACGGGAGGTGAGAAGGATGAATGAAAAAGACCAAAAAACCCAAAAAGGAATGAGCATGAAAGGTCAGCGTACTCTTGCTTATATAGTACTGATCATTATCTCCTTCTTCTGCCTGTTCTGGTTTTATGTACTGTTTATCAATGCGACCAGATCAAACGGTGCACTGAAAAAAGGTTTCACAGCGATCCCTGGTGGATTTCTTATCAAAAACTGGAAGAGCCTGCTTGCCGGAACACTTCCGGTATGGAATGGTATGTTCAACAGTATTTTCATTGCTACCTGTTCTGCTGTTTTATGTACCTATTTCTCCACCATGACTGCATATGCCATCCACGCATATGATTTTAAAGGCAAAAAATTTATGTTCACTTTTATCCTTGCAGTCATGATGATTCCTACGCAGGTAACTGCACTCGGTTTCCTGCAGCTGCTTGGTAAGATGCATCTGGACGATTCCTTTATTCCACTGATCGTTCCGAGTATCGCAGCTCCGGTTACTTTCTTCTATATGAAACAGTATATGGAAAGCAACCTTCCTCTGGAACTTGTAGAAGCGGCTCGTATTGACGGTTCCGGTGAATTCAAAACCTTTAATCGAATCGTGTTCCCGCTTATGAAACCGGCCATCGCAGTTCAGGCCATCTTCACATTCGTACAGAGCTGGAATAACTATTTTATCCCTGCACTGGTACTTCATTCGGACAAGAAGAAAACACTTCCGGTACTGATTGCACAGCTTCGTAGCGCAGACTTCCTGAAGTTCGATATGGGACAGGTTTATGTAATGATTGCATTCTCCATTTTCCCGGTTATCATCGTTTACATCCTTCTTTCCAAATTTATCGTAGAAGGTGTTTCTGCAGGTGCTGTCAAAGGTTAAACACCTATTGCTGACATGTTTTTGGACACGTTAACTATAGTGTCTATTGCACACAAAAATACTTTGTGTTTAAATGAGAAGTAGATAAAATACAGACGGTCAATGTATTTTTTCCGTCTGTATTTTTTGTATATTCTTATATATTGAAGGGATGACAAATGACAGCAAAAACTTCTCGTATTATTATAAAAACATTCGTTAGAACTGCCTTAAAAGATGCTGATGAATCACCAGAACGTTGTACCAGAAATCTTGTGGATATGGCTCTTCATTTTTCCAAGGGGCGTTTTCAGCAGGAGTTTTTTGAAATGGCAAGAACTATGCTGAATAACGACAACAGTCCCTACTATCCACTTATAGAAGATACTCTCCGACATATGGACAAGGAAAAACTGATCGAATTTGGCATGAATCTTGGATATAACGGCTGCACACAGGGGGCACATATCGTCCGTAAGATCAAGCGAACCGAAAATATCAATGTCCCGTGGCTTTTTTTCTTAAATATTGATTCTTCCTACGCAGATCTGCACTCCCGTTATCAGGCCATCTTTGATCAGGGTAAAGAACTTGGAATCTATGTTTATTGTCTTTACACTGATGGAGATCCGGAAAAACTTCTTCCTCTTATAGAGCATAATCCGGACTGTGCTATGATTCTGTTATGTAATTCTGCCGCTGTAACAGAAGACTTTGCAAAAGCTGCAGAATCTCTGAATAATATGCTGATCGGAGTTGCATATGATGACAATACAGATACTGCCTGCCTTGTACTACGAGATCACCGTCTTCTGTATTCCATCTATCGGATGTATACAGATACTGAAAGCGATGAGATCCTGTCCGGTTCCTATGCCCGCTTCGCTGAAGAAATGCATTGCCCGTTTGTCGCAGTCCTTGCCGATCCCGGTTGCAGCGCATCCGTCAGAGAAAATGTCTACAAGGCAGTGGTTGGTGCCCGTGTTGCCCAGAAATACCGTACCATTCCTATTGATCTGTTTTATGATATCGAACGGATTGGAAATATTATTTCACCACCTTCAAGCATAATTGGTTTTAAACCAGATGGAAGCATCTACAATATTGGCAGCGATGGAAATCCTCTGGAGCACAATATTTTTAATGAATCTCTCAGAGATATCCTGAAGGAATCATTCTCGATAGATCAGGAATCATAAGAAAAAAGCAGTCTCACAAAAGATTACCATGATATTTTCCGGTAAATCCTGTGAAACTGCTTTTTATTATTCGTTCTCCATTCTTTCCTGCGTTATTGCAACAACCTTGATGCAGGATTTCATCATATTCACAAATTCTTTTGGCGGCATCGGTTCTTTCTGCGAGATCCATCGGCCAAATGCACAGATTACTGCATCACAGAAAAAATTCACATAAAATTCCGCATCTGTTTTTTCTCCAAGAATTTCACGGATATCTTCTTCCATAAGGGGACTCACAATATCCCTGAAATGATTAATAAAAGAATTCTGATCTTCTACTTTCATTACCTTCCTGTAAAAATCTTTATTTTCATAAAAATAATCACAAAGATGAAGTACACTGTCCCATCCGATCAGATTTTCTCCAATCTGCACATGACTCAGATATTCCACATCATAAATCCAGTTCACCAGATCAAATTTGTCTTTGAAATGATAATAGAAACTTTTTCGGTTCATATTACATTTTGCACAGATATCTGAAACAGTAATCTTTGCAAAAGGTGTCGTTTCCATCAATTCCTTCAGTGCTGATGCAAGTGCACTTTTTGTAATATTGGAATCAGCCAACTTCCTTTCCTCCCCTTTTATCTATCCACTATCAATTAAGTCAGGTTACATATCTGCTGCAAACAATGCCGCTCCCAGTGCACCGCAAAGCTGAGATTTTGGACTGATCACCAGACTGGTGCCAAGTCTTTCTTCAAGAGTCTTTACAAGACCTTTGTTCTGCGCTACACCACCAGTCATCATATATGCTTCCTCTCCACCCACACGTTTAACCAGAGATGCAGTTTTGGCCGCAACTGCTTTATTCAATCCATGTACGATATCATCTGTATGTTTATTCTGAGCAATCAGCGAAACCACCTCTGATTCTGCAAAAACCGTACACATACTGGAAATTGTAATGTCTTCCTGATAGGAAAGTCCCACCTGGCTCAGTTCATCCAAGCTCATTTCCATTGTCTTCGCCATCATCTCCAGGAATCTTCCTGTACCTGCCGCACATTTATCATTCATAACAAAATTCTTCACAGATCCATCTTCGTTCAGTCGAATCACTTTGCTGTCCTGACCTCCGATGTCCACAACTGTACGTACACGCGGATCCAGAAAATGAGCACCCCTTGCATGACACGTAATCTCTGTGATACTCTTATCTCCATCAGAGATTGCAGTTCTTCCATAACCGGTAGTTACCACTGCATCCAGATCCTCTCGATTTAACTTTGCCTGTTTCAGTGCTTCCTCAAGCGCTCGCTCCGCACCATTGGCTGCCCCTGCCCCTGTTGGCATGATCACGCTGGAAATGATTTCTCTGTTTTTATCCAGGATCACCACATCTGTACTTGTTGATCCACTATCGATCCCGGCATAGTATCCTTTTCCCATGACTTTCTCCTTTTTTGTCTCATCCTGAATCCCAAGGCTTTCTGCAAATGCCTCCAGCCTGGTACTCAACTGTCCACTGCTCTGCAGTGTAAAATCCGACTCAATCTTGAGCAATGGAACATCTGTATGTCCCTTAATATCTGCATATTCAAAACTGTAAAAATCACAGAATTTAACCGTATGATAAATGATTCCTTTCAGGCTTGGATCCTGATACAATACTTTACGACCTGCATGATCCATCATTCGCATACACGGTATCTGGTGAAGCAGTTCTCCTGCATACCATTCCATCAGTGTGTCAAAATCCATTTCCTCTGTCGGTAAATTTTCACCAACAGAACGATTATATACACAGGTCTCATTCACAACAGGAAAAGGCATGGCAGCCTCTGTCATTTGAAATAATTCCTGTCCCATACGTGCGCCCAAAACAGCAAGATGAGGCTTTTGTATTCTCTCTTTCGGCTGAAATGCTTCAAGAAAAACCTTCTTATCAAAAGATTTTTCTTTATATGCCCCATAAGTCTCTGCAAGTTCCTTTAACTGGGCTGCAGTACGCTCCCGACTGCATTCTATATCACAGTGAAGCATATCAATCATATACAGAAAATCCATCTGTCCGCTATCTTTTAGTATATCATAAACACTACGAATTGTATCGCAGCAATTTACAAGTACCAGTTCTTTAATATTTCCCGCCAGTACTTCTTCCAGAACCGATTTGCCAAATCCACAGATATTAGGATGTGCCACCTGCTCTGCCCTGTCAAAACTTTCCGGCATTTCATTCAATATTTCACAGTCTCCACCCAGCGCCCTCAGAAGTTCTACTGGTGTATACTTACATACATAATATGTCTTACTCATGATCAAAATCCCCCAGCATTTCCAGGAAGGCTCCCAATCTGGTCGATGTCTGGCCTTCTCCTCCATGACTACGGTCACAACCATCCCCATCCAGGATCAGCATAGGTATACCAGCTTCCTCAAATCGCTTTTTGGCAATTCTTGAACCGCCAAGGGTATGTTTGCAACCCCAGTGATTAAACCAGACTGCACCATCTGCGCCTGCCTGTTTCGCATGATGGATACCTGCCTCAATTCGACGTGAGATTGGTCCATTAAGCGCATGATATACCAGTCGCATCGCCATTTCTTCGTATGGGTCTTCAGAATGAACGGACAGATCCGCAACCTGAGACAGTTCACACCCTACGATCTGTGCACTGTCATTCAGAAGGAGCGCTTCTTTCACTGCATCAGACCAAAATGGAATGGTATGCATCCAGTAAATGTGTTTTCCTTTTTTAGGCGGTGTATTCTTTATATCTTTAAGTAATTTCTCTGTATATAACTTTTCTTCTTCCGTACCAAGAAGGATGTTATTGGTCATCCCACTATACAGTGGCGATACCAAATCAGAAGGAATAAAACGATCTGCCCTTGCACTTTGAAATTTTTCGAATTCTTCCAGTGTTTCCCGACCTCTCGCAACTCTCTCAGCCAGCAGATCTTCATCAATTAATCTACCTGTCGTTTGTTCAAGAAATCTCTTTAAAGCCCTCAGCTGTGCCGCTACATAAGCTACATTTGACGCTGTCTGTCTGGATGGCACATCAATCGAAAAGACCGGCACATGATAAAATTCTGCCAATCTGTGAAAAGTAAGAAGATTTGCATCGCATGCAAGGTTCGTATATACAATGCATTTCGGTTTTGGCAGAAGCCCTTTCTCTGCTGCTCCAATAAACGTTTTGTGATAACTGCAGAGAGTCTCTGAAAGCCCTGAGTCTTCTGCATTCTGAAGAAATGCACGCTCTGCCTGAGATGCAGTCAGATAACAAGAAAAGCTTTCCACATTATATGGATATAATCCTGCCTCCTGTATCAGCTCACATGGAGTGAATACACTTACCAAAACAGAACTTTCCGGATGTTTTAATGGCTGCAGCATGACATTCATCATTAACTTTGCAAGATATTGATCTGATGGATTCATTCGCTTCGATGGTGCCACGGTAAATTTCAGGTTTTCTGCCTCCCAGCCTGTTTTCAGAAGCCAACGTGCTCTTTCCGGGTGTCCCTCACACCATTTTTCCACATAATTTCCAAATGTCTTTATTACGTCCAATTTTGGTCTGACCACCTTTCGATGTCTTTCATCACAGTATATAGCAAAATATTCCGGAATACAAGAAAAAAAGTCTGAAGTTGTTAACAAATTATCATTCTTAAATCCTCACATTTTTCACATTTTTACCAAAACAAAAAGTCCCAAACCCTACAAAAACAAGAGTTTGAGACTTTCTAATCGTGCCGCAGACCGGAATCGAACCGTTTTAAGTAATCAAAAATACTGATAGAAAGGGACTTTGGAGACTTCATCAAGTCTGCGGTGTTCAAAAAGTGTTCAAATGTTTATCTCTTACAAACAGGGATTTATACCCGGTACTTGTCTCGATTTATAGTCATATCAACCAAATGAAATACAAGTAAGATAATAAAAAAAACGGAAACTATTATTATTCCTGCGCCCAGCTTGATAAAATCAATTATACCGCCAAGACAAAAGAGCATTGCCCATGTCTTAATCCGTTTTCCAGTAACTCTGCATATTTTCTCTGTGTTTAATCCAGTATAATCTCCTGATAAAAACAGCACACTTCTTTCTGTATTCCTTGATTTGATAAAAAATCTTCCAACAAAAAAGAGAACAGTTGCCATCAGTAAATCAATAAATATAATTATTATTTTCATTTTCAACACCTCTAATTCGAAGTTCACAACTTCAAATTTGCTTAACTACTATTCAGTATAATCTAAATATGTGAAGCGCACAAGAAAAAAGTATGTAAGACTCTGATATCTCTACATACCCTTTTCCACACTGTACCGACTCTAAACATAGTCTACCGTCCATATTCCCTTGTTCGTGTTTTTTTGCTAACCAGCGTTCCGCAGGATGCCCAGAGCGACGGTTCCTAACAGGGCGGCGGGGCGGCTGGGCAAGCGAACGGCTTAGAAATCATTCCTATCCTGCAACATACTTCATGTTTGATTCTCTCCGCCCCTCATATTTCTCTTTTTCTAAGAGTTTGTCAAGGAACTCCGACACTTCTTCCATATCATCACTGTCTATTAAATCCAGTTTCATCAGCACGTCAAGGTCGGTCTGGTTCTTCGGCTGGATAGAAACAGGCTGTGACATATCCACCACGACTTTCAACGGCTTTTTCTTATTTGCCGTTTCAATATCCGTAGTCAATCCCATCACATGGCTTTTACTCACTCCAAATATCTGTGACAGCTTTTCCCAGATAGATTCATCTCTTGGCGTTCCATTTCCGTTTTCGTAGTTTGTCAGCATACTCTGCGAAATACCCAGTTCTTTTGCCAGTTCTGCAACCGTGATATTGCTTTCTTTTCTCAATTCTTTTATTTTATTCACGTTCAAGCACCTCCTTCATAAGCACATTATATTTCAAGATTTTCCGTCCGTCAATCTTTTTATCGGATATTCAGATATTTTGCTTGACATTGTCTTTCTCTTGCTATATGATATGAATATCTTAATATCTGATAATCAGATATTTGTAAGGGAGGTGATTGCATGATTCGAGGAAATGACTTTATTTTAAATCCAGACAAACTGCAAGAGGAATTTCAGTTAGTAGAAGTTTCTGACTGGGTAGACTTTTCTACAAAAGAAAAATTAGGATTCTACTATACAGTTCTTCTTCCAAAATTAAAGTTTGAGAAAGTCAAAGTAGGCATTAAAGCTAACACAGCGATTGTTACCAACGAAGAACTTGAACAAAAAGGGCAGATTCCAGTCTCATTTGATGGATTACATACTTGGGCTAGTCTCTATAATGGACGTCTTTCTGTCAAAGCAGAAGCTTCCAATATCAGAAAAGTGGGAATGAAATAATTTCCCTACTATGTCAGCCAGTCAGTGCCGGACAACGTCATAGGTGCTGAACTGGCTGACCTCTATACTTGATATATAAAACAACATCTTCCGAAAACAATCGGAACATTCATTACAAAAATTGGGATATGAGGTGAGATTCGTGAGCAAAACAAAAGAGTGTTTTGCATACAATACGAAAATCATTGAAACTCCTACTACAAAAGAAGTATATATTTACGAAAACCCTATTTTTATTCACTCGAAAGAAAAGGCAGATTTAACAGACACAAGTAACCGAAAAAAATTTGATGAAATGTCAGCTCATAAGCAATATGACAGTTTAAAACGCAAGCAGAAGCATTACGAACAGGCTCGTTGGGATATTGCCCGTATTGTTGACTGCAACTTTGATAACAAAACAAAATTTGTAACGCTGACATTTAAAGAAAACATTCAGGAAATCCTGATAACTAACCGAGAATTTAAGTATTTTATCCAGCGATTAAATTATTATTTATACCATACCAAAACCCAGTTATTAAAATACCTTGCAACGTGGGAGAAACAGAAGCGTGGAGCAATCCATTATCATGTTATTTTCTTTGATTTTCCGTATATAGCAAAAGAAAAATTACAGAATTTATGGTCACATGGATTTATTAAAATCAATCGCATTGATGTAGACAGCAAAGAAAACAGAGGTCGTTATCTTAGCAAGTATTTTGGAAAAGACCTTGATTTGAAAGAACATAAGAAAAAAGCCTTTTTTAAATCTCAAAATCTGAAAGTTCCACACGAAACAAAAGTCATGCTGACCGAAGACATTTTACATGACTTACAAAAAGAAAATATCGTCTTTCAGAAAGAATACACAAGGCAAATTTACGATACCAACGCTTTCTTATCTACTGGTTCATGCTTAAAGGACAGCAGTGTTATCTACATCAAAATTAAAAAAGAAAATCCTTGCGTAAAGGGGGAATCTTATGGATAATCCCGTTACGTTTTCAGATATAACATTATTGAATACGTTAGCCACCTGTGCTAACATGACCACAGATGAAGTCTTCAAAGATT
Source organism: Blautia sp. 210820-DFI.6.14 (assembly GCF_020558815.1). Classification (NCBI taxonomy): domain Bacteria; kingdom Bacillati; phylum Bacillota; class Clostridia; order Lachnospirales; family Lachnospiraceae; genus Blautia; species Blautia sp. 210820-DFI.6.14. The sequence goes on along the minus strand of NZ_JAJCKS010000009.1, from coordinate 2,031 downwards.
TTAAAATTATGGCAAATAAAAAAATCTTGAAGAATCACAAATATGAAATTTATTACTCGGAATCAGAAAAAAGCTGGCGTACTTATTTACCCGATGAAACCAAACCTAACAAACGCCGTCCTGTTAAGAGGAAGAGTAAAGAGAACCTTGAAAAAGAAATCATCAGATTTTATATCGAAAAGCAGAAAGCTGAAAACCGTCAGAATGTCACACTAGAAGAATTATATGCTGAATGGCTTTTGTATAAAAGAGATTATACTTCCGTAAAAGCAAAAACAATTCAAGAATATGTATCTGAATGGAATAGATTTTTCAAAGATACAGAACTTGTTAAAATGAAGATAGGCGAAATCAAACCAATCACGCTTATCCGCTTTTTCAGAGAAGCTACAAAAGACCGACAGTTCACGCACAAGCGAGTCAGTAATGCCCGTTCTGTTTTGAATGGAATAATGAGTTATGCGATCGAAGAAGAAATTATATCACATAATCCTGTCTCTGATGTGAATTTCAAACAGTTTACCTATAAGCCAGTAGAAGTACAAAGTGACAATGTATTTTCCCGTGATGATACGCATAAGTTATTAAATTATCTTCGGTGTATCATAGAGCCATATTCTCTTGCAATACAGTTATCTTTCTATCTGTTTATCCGTGTTGGAGAAACAAAAGCTATCCGTTGGGAAGATATTGACTACAATAACAGGCTTGTATATCTTCATAGACAGGCGACCTGTGAACGTACATTGAATGATGATTTAACATTCTCAAGCCGAAAAGTAAAAGTAGTAAATCAAATGAAAGGAAATACTTCTCATGGATTCCGTAAACAGTTCCTTACAGACGAAGCACTTAAAATTCTTCACAAAGCAAAGGAATTAAATCCAAATGGAATATATGTCTTTGAACCCAACGGCGAGATTATGACAACAGACAGCTTTAATCGCCGTTTGAAGAAATATTGCAAAGAAGCCGGTGTTCCTTATCATTCCAGTCATAAAATCCGCTTTTACAATGCTTCAACAGCTTTTGACGGAAATAATCTTACAACCCTTAGTTATTTAATGGGACATAGTGAGACAGCTACAACATTGCATTACTTGCGGAATGTCAATAAGAGGAAGAATGACAGGCTTGCTTTTCAGAATCTTGGTATTTCATCATAAAGTGTTCAAAGGTGTTCAAACATTTTAAAACAAAAAAATAAGAGAAACGCTGTAAATTCAACGTTTCTCCCATTTTTAACTAATGCCGCAGACCGGAATCGAACCGGTACGGGTATCACTACCCACGGGATTTTAAGTCCCGGGCGTCTGCCAGTTCCGCCACTGCGGCATATTAAATTGAAAAAATGGGGCCTATAGGGCTCGAACCTATGACCCTCTGCTTGTAAGGCAGATGCTCTCCCAGCTGAGCTAAGACCCCATAAACGACCCAGATGAGACTCGAACTCACGACCTCCGCCGTGACAGGGCGGCGCTCTAACCAACTGAGCCACTGGGCCAAAAAATAATGAAATGGACCTTCGGGGACTCGAACCCAGGACCGACCGGTTATGAGCCGGTTGCTCTAACCAACTGAGCTAAAGGTCCAAAAAGCCGATGATCGGACTCGAACCGATAACCTGCTGATTACAAATCAGCTGCTCTGCCAATTGAGCCACATCGGCATATAACTAACTTAGATGTATTATACACCAAATGTCGTAATCAAGCCATACCAAAAATCACATTTTTTATTTTTTAATGACTCCAAGGGGATTTGAACCCCTGTTACCGCCGTGAAAGGGCGGTGTCTTAACCGCTTGACCATGGAGCCAGGTATAAAAAACTCCCCCTGTTGGACTCGAACCAACGACACTGCGGTTAACAGCCGCATGCTCTACCGACTGAGCTAAGGAGGATTATTAGAAAGTGTATCACACCTTCAAAACTACATACATGTTGACTAAGCAATTGAATCTTAACCACGCTTTCTTGGTCAAGCCCTCACCCTATTAGTAGCAGTCAGCTCCATGTGTTACCACACTTC
>NZ_JAJCKS010000088.1:0-763 GCF_020558815.1 Blautia sp. 210820-DFI.6.14 | reverse complement strand
CCCACAAGGAGCAGAGGGCACAAAACACCATGTCTGATCAAATGCCCTTCCCTTTCAACAATTTCACGTACTTTTTCACTCTCTTTTCAAAGTTCTTTTCATCTTTCCATCACTGTACTTGTTCGCTATCGGTCTCTCGCCAATATTTAGCTTTAGATGGAATTTACCACCCACTTAGAGCTGCATTCCCAAACAACTCGACTCTTCGAAGGCACTTTACAAAGAACCGCACTCCTCGCCACACGGGATTCTCACCCTCTATGACGTCCTGTTCCAAGGAACATAGACAAGGAACGGCCCCAAAGTTGCCCTCTCCAAATTACAACTCGGGCACCGAAGGTACCAGATTTCAAATTTGAGCTTTTGCCGCTTCACTCGCCGTTACTAAGGCAATCCCGGTTGGTTTCTTTTCCTCCGCTTATTGATATGCTTAAGTTCAGCGGGTACTCCTACCTGATTTGAGGTCAAACTTTAAGAACATTGTTCGCCTAGACGCTCTCTTCTTATCGATAACGTTCCAATACGCTCAGTATAAAAAAGATTAGCCGCAGTTGGTAAAACCTAAAACGACCGTACTTGCATTATACCTCAAGCACGCAGAGAAACCTCTCTTTGGAAAAAAAAAAACATCCAATGAAAAGGCCAGCAATTTCAAGTTAACTCCAAAGAGTATCACTCACTACCAAACAGAATGTTTGAGAAGGAAATGACGCTCAAACAGGCATGCCTCCTGGAATACCAAGGGGCGCAATGTGCGTTCAAA
>NZ_JAJCKS010000087.1:0-765 GCF_020558815.1 Blautia sp. 210820-DFI.6.14 | reverse complement strand
TTGGTCAAGCCCTCACCCTATTAGTAGCAGTCAGCTCCATGTGTTACCACACTTCCACCCCTGCCCTATCGACCTCGTCGTCTTCAAGGGGGTTTACTCCTTTCGGATGGGATATCTCATCTTGAGGGGGGCTTCACGCTTAGATGCCTTCAGCGTTTATCCCTTCCGGGCTTGGCTACCCGGCTATAGACTTGGCAGTCTAACCGGTGCACCAGCGGCCCGTCCATCCCGGTCCTCTCGTACTAAGGACAGCTCCTCTCAGATATCCTACGCCCACGCCGGATAGGGACCGAACTGTCTCACGACGTTCTGAACCCAGCTCGCGTACCGCTTTAATGGGCGAACAGCCCAACCCTTGGGACCTACTACAGCCCCAGGATGCGATGAGCCGACATCGAGGTGCCAAACCACTCCGTCGATGTGAACTCTTGGGAGTGATAAGCCTGTTATCCCCAGGGTAGCTTTTATCCGTTGAGCGATGGCATTCCCACTTAATACCACCGGATCACTAAGCCCTACTTTCGTACCTGCTCCACCCGTCGGTGTCGCAGTCAAGCTCCCTTCTGCCTTTGCACTCTTTGGATGGTTTCCGTCCATCCTGAGGGAACCTTTGGGCGCCTCCGATACCCTTTCGGAGGCGACCGCCCCAGTCAAACTCCCCGTCTGGCATTGTCCCACCGCCGGGTCACGGCGGCTGGTTAGAAACCCAATACTGCAAGGGTGGTATCCCAACAGCGGCTCCTCGGCAACTGGCGTTACCGATTC
>NZ_JAJCKS010000085.1:0-924 GCF_020558815.1 Blautia sp. 210820-DFI.6.14 | reverse complement strand
CCCTCCAATTGTTCCTCGTTAAGGTATTTACATTGTACTCATTCCAATTACAAGACCCGAATGGGCCCTGTATCGTTATTTATTGTCACTACCTCCCTGAATTAGGATTGGGTAATTTGCGCGCCTGCTGCCTTCCTTGGATGTGGTAGCCGTTTCTCAGGCTCCCTCTCCGGAATCGAACCCTTATTCCCCGTTACCCGTTGAAACCATGGTAGGCCACTATCCTACCATCGAAAGTTGATAGGGCAGAAATTTGAATGAACCATCGCCAGCACAAGGCCATGCGATTCGAAAAGTTATTATGAATCATCAAAGAGTCCGAAGACATTGATTTTTTATCTAATAAATACATCTCTTCCAAAGGGTCGAGATTTTAAGCATGTATTAGCTCTAGAATTACCACAGTTATACCATGTAGTAAAGGAACTATCAAATAAACGATAACTGATTTAATGAGCCATTCGCAGTTTCACTGTATAAATTGCTTATACTTAGACATGCATGGCTTAATCTTTGAGACAAGCATATGACTACTGGCAGGATCAACCAGATAACTATCTTAAAAGAAGAAGCAACAAGCAGTAAAAAAGAAAGAAACCGAAATCTCTTTTTTTTTTTCCCACCTATTCCCTCTTGCTAGAAGATACTTATTGAGTTTGGAAACAGCTGAAATTCCAGAAAAATTGCTTTTTCAGGTCTCTCTGCTGCCGGAAATGCTCTCTGTTCAAAAAGCTTTTACACTCTTGACCAGCGCACTCCGTCACCATACCATAGCACTCTTTGAGTTTCCTCTAATCAGGTTCCACCAAACAGATACCCCGGTGTTTCACGGAATGGTACGTTTGATATCGCTGATTTGAGAGGAGGTTACACTTGAAGAATCACAGTCTTGCGACCGGCTATTCAACAAGGCATTCCCCCAAG
>NZ_JAJCKS010000084.1:0-956 GCF_020558815.1 Blautia sp. 210820-DFI.6.14 | reverse complement strand
TAGGCTGTTATCTTGTTATGACTGGCAGAGGTTGTGATGATATTTTCCGTATTCTCGATAGTAGGAATTGTACCTTTGGAGATATGTTCCGACGTTGTGAGCGAAGATACGGACTGGATAACTTCCATTTTACAAGACTTGATATTGCCATTGATGATAAGAACGAAAAGCCATTCTTTACCATAGAGCAGATAAAGAAGAAATGCGAAAAAGAGGAATTTATTTCTAATAGTGAGGGCTACCACTTTGACGAAAGCAAGTTTGATGATTTCGACACCGCAAAGACCGTTTATATCGGTGCTGGGAAATCGGGATTGTCCTACCGCTTTTATGACAAGGATAAGGAAGTCTGTTCAAAACATAATAAGACACTTGATGAAGTCGGCAGTTGGAAACGGACAGAAATGCAACTGCGTGATGATAAGGCTCATGCTTTTGCCATGACATTCAAAGACAGACCGCTGGAACTTGGGGAACTGGCTTTCGGGCTATTGGCAAACAACCTACGCTTTGTCGTGCCAAACAGAAATGAAAGTAATAAGAGCAGATGGAAAACGTGTCGGTTTTGGGAACGCTTTTTAGGGGCTGTGGAAGTCTTGAAAGTGCAAGTACCGAAACTACATAATTCTCTTGAAGAAACACAGCAATGGCTCACAGAGGGTGGCGTGATTTCCGCTGTCAAAAGTTTTTACTTCTTGGAAGAACATGACGCATTGGGTGGACTGGAAAAAGTGGGAACTATGCTTGATAAGGCAAGATACAGTAATTCCCTTTCCAGCAAACTAACCGCCCACTTACAGAGGATAAACCGCACCGACCTTATCCCCTATATCCAGTATGACACAAAACAAGGGAAAGGGGGTATCTAATGAATAACAACGATATTCCTGTATGGGAAAAGTACACCCTTACCATTGAAGAAGCGTCAAAATATTTCCGTATCGGAGAAAACAAGT
>NZ_JAJCKS010000082.1:0-1058 GCF_020558815.1 Blautia sp. 210820-DFI.6.14 | reverse complement strand
ATCCTTTGGCAGAGACAGACGCAGCTGGTCTGAGCCTTTCTCATGCCGGATCCCCATCTGCATGTATGTGACCGGTATATTGTCCTGTTTAAAACGGGGCGGATTTGGTTTTTTGATCCCTCCGTTCTTTTTTTGGACATAAAAAGATTTCCATGCTTTGTCCAACTGCTTGCAGGTCTCCTGCGCTGTCTGTGATGGCAGCTGTCTGTACCACAGATCTCCTTTATGTGCTTTTTTCTGATAATACCAGTCAGGATACTTTTCCAGTCCCAGTTCTTTATAATGATGACGTTCATAGTTGCAGACATTCCAGAGTTTGGAAGCCGCATAACACATATGCCCTATAATGTTGGAATATTCCGGACAGATCTTTAACGATGTTCTGTGTGACAGCAGCATTCCTCTCCCCTCCTTCAGACAGCTATGCAGATGGAGTTTTACACTCCACCCTGATTTAATACGATTTGCTCTGATGTTCAATATAACGGCGGATATTTTCTTCAGATACTGATCCGATTGTCTCCACATAATAGGAATGGTTCCACAGCTCTCCCTTCCATAGCTGGTTTCTTATTTCCGGAAAACGTTCGAATAATTTTCTGCCGGTGATCCCCTTCAGATACTTGACAATTGCTGTTATAGACAGCTTTGGTGGAGCTGATACAAAACAATGGACATGGTCACCTTCACCACATTCAAATAAATGAACGGCAAAGCCCTTGTCCTCAGCAATCTGCTGCACCAGTTCCTGAAGGTATTCCTCAATTTCTGGATTTAATATTTTCCGCCGATATTTCACTGACCATACCATATGGTAGTTAATATTACACACACAAGTTCTATAATGTATTAGATTTTCTTTCATACATATAGTATAACATAACGAGTGAAAACGCACAACAAAAAGTCGAACATATTTTCGATTGATTATACGCCGGTTACGGCATTAATATCAAGGAGTTAAGGGATTATTATATTATTTCCATGTGCAGATATACACAATTCTACGCTTTCATCTCGGTAATTGAATTGCCGAGGATTCCCGCTTATCGTCCTAA
>NZ_JAJCKS010000081.1:0-1068 GCF_020558815.1 Blautia sp. 210820-DFI.6.14 | reverse complement strand
TGTAGGATTACAATACATGTGTTACAACTGAATAATTAAAAAGCGGAAATACCTTTTCTGTGTTATGCTTTAAGCTACCAAACCTAAACATTTAAGAAAGGAAGTATTCCCGCATGGCAAGTATAACACAAGATATGAGGTATCGTCTATCCCTGATCCGTTTCGCCGAAAAATATGGTGTCTCAAAAGCAGCAATTAAATATAAGACAAACCGCCAGTATATTTATCGTTGGAAGCGCCGCTATGACGGCACAATAGAGTCTCTCCGCGATCGTTCACGCCGTCCCCATCACCATCCCAATCAGCATACACCTGAAGAAATCAAGCTGATCCAAGATATGCGTAGGCGCAATCCCCATTCTGGTCTGGTTGTCTTTTGGGTCAAACTTATGCAGCGCGGTTATAAACGTTCCATCCCAGGATTGTATCGTTTTCTGAAGAAACAGGGAATCTTGGCTCAAAAACTTCCGAATCCCAAATATATTCCGAAGCCTTATGAGCAGATGAAATATCCCGGACAGCGTATCCAGGTCGATGTGAAATTCGTTCCTGCATGTTGTCTTGTCAATAATGCGAAAGGAAAGAAATTCTATCAGTATACCGCCATTGATGAGTACTCCCGCTGGCGGTATGTGGAAGCTTTTGAAGAACACAGCACCTATTCATCCGCACAGTTCCTCAAGCATCTGATCCAACGCTTTCCTATGCCAATCGAATGCGTTCAGACAGACAACGGCGTGGAGTTTACAAAGCGCTTTTCCACTTCCGGCAAAGAAACATTGACTTTATTCCAACGGACTTTAAAAGAACTTGGCATCCAACATAAACTGATCCGACCCTTTACACCACGTCATAACGGAAAAGTGGAACGCAGCCACCGCAAGGATAATGAACGTTTTTATACCTCGCATACTTTCTATTCCTTTGAGGATTTTTCCAAGCAGCTTCAAACCTATAACCGTAGGGATTATAACCAGTTTCCCATGAGACCTCTGGGGTGGAAATCACCACAAACTGTTCTGAGGGAATTTATTGATCGGGGTGTAACATATGTTTGACAAACCTACA
>NZ_JAJCKS010000080.1:0-1086 GCF_020558815.1 Blautia sp. 210820-DFI.6.14 | reverse complement strand
AAAGCCATTCTGTCCAGCATCAGCCCATAAAGAACCTTTGCATCGCTGGACAGATTACGGAAATATTCATCTGTGAATAATACTTTGGGAATACGGTAAAAAGCAAACTGTTCCGATTCATAATCGTGAAAATAACCAAACTCTATTTTTGTGCTTTCGGATTTTGCCATTTTGCTTTCCCTCCTTCCCTCGTTATTGGCTTTTCTTCCAGTTATCAAGCAGTTCATAGATAACCTGTTCAATCTGTTCTCTGTTATATTCCTTTGGGAAATACTTTCGTATTTTCTTTTCAGTTAAAGTAACTTTTCCTGTCTCTGTTTTCTTTTCATTCAGAATAAGCTGTACCGCTAATTCTGTCAGTTTACCTTCACCGCTGTATTGCTTCAGTTTTGTTGCCATTGAACCTGTAACAGAGCTTGCTCCAGACACTATGCAGTCTTTCACCCAAATCTGCTCCGTTTCTGATAAATAGGTTAATGAAACACCTACTGTAAAATTAATCTTTCCTTCATCCAACAATTTCAGCAATTCCGGAATAAGACAGGTCAAGCGTATGTAACGCTGAACGGTTCTTCCACTGTCACCTGCAGCCTGTCCAACCAGATCTGCACTGTCAACAGAAACTGCGTTTTCGTCTTTTATGCCTTGATGTTTTACTGCATCCATCTTCATCTTATAAGCATATGCCTTTTCGCTTGGAAGCAAATTTTCTCTCTGTATATTAGAATCCACCATAACGATTACGGCTTCATCATCGGTATAGTTCCGTATGAGTACTGGCATTTTTCTTTTTCCAGCCAGTTCGCAACCACGTTTTCTCCTGTGACCAGCAATCAGTTCATATCCTCCCTCTGCGCGAGGACGTACCAATGCAGGATTTAAGATGCCATAATTCTTGATACTTTCTACTGTTTCAGCCATTTTTTCATCATCATTTACATGAAATGGATGATTTCTAAAAGAATGTAACTCATTTAATGGCACTTCAACAATCTGATTAAGAGTATTCTGTTCGGCTTCATTGATTCCAAGCAATTCATCATAAGAAGTAAGCTGAATTTCTTTCTTAGGTTTACGCATGATTCA
>NZ_JAJCKS010000008.1:0-120078 GCF_020558815.1 Blautia sp. 210820-DFI.6.14 | reverse complement strand
TTGTTGAAAAAATATTCATTTCTAATATATATTGACGAGAATTGGCAGACATGATAGCATAGAGGTATCTTTCAAAAAGAAATATAAAAAACGATAAAGATTCACAGATTACGGACCGACAGGGATAACGACTGTGTGTATGGATATACACGTGCGTTGTCTCTTTTTTTATACGTGTTTTGCAGGAGAGGGAGGAAAAACATGTTTTTGATGATCGATAATTATGATTCGTTTGTTTACAATCTGAAAGCGTATTTTGAGGAGTTGGGAAGGGAGATCATGGTCAGGAGAAGTGATCAGATTAATATAGAAGAAATAGAAAAGATGCAGCCGGAAGGAATCATTCTTTCGCCCGGACCGAAACGTCCATGGGATGCTGTGCGATGTGTAGAAACAGTGAAACGGTTTCAGGGAAAGATCCCGATCTTAGGTGTCTGTCTGGGACATCAGGTGTTGGGACACTGCTGTGGAGCTGTTGTAGAGAAAGGAAGCCGTCCAATGCATGGAAAGGTGACAGAGATTCGAAATAATAGAACAGGATTATTTGAAGGGCTGCCGGAGAAATTTAAAGTGACCAGGTATCATTCGCTGGTTGTGAGAGAAGACAGTATTCCGGAAGAATACCGGGTAGATGCTGTGGCTGAAGATGGAGCGGTAATGGGAATCTCGCACAGAGAAATCCCTCTTTATGGCGTACAGTTTCATCCGGAAGCAGTCCTGACGGAATATGGTCATGAGTTGTTAGAAAATTTCTGCTGTATCGCAGAGAAATTCAACAAAAATGAATAAAAAATATATGAAATATATAAGAAAAATCTATAGAAATGTTTCGAAAAATGGACAGAGAGGAAAAATAGATGTATAATATAAACCGCGTGATAAAAAAATTGACTCCACACAGATCAGCAGCAGAACTGTTCAAATATTTTTCGGATGAAAAGGACTGTGTATTTCTGGATTCATCTCTTGTGAACGGGCTTGGAAGATATTCAATCATAGGAGTGCGGCCATATCTCAAATTAGTAAAAGATGATCATGGATTTTTTATAAATGAGCAGAAGGTATCGGAACTCTCATTTGAGGAATATCTCAAAAAATATCTGTCTGAGCATAAAGATCAGAACAAAAGCGGGCTTCCAATGCTATCAGGGGCAATCGGATATTTTTCGTATGAATACGGGCGGAAATTAATGGAAATACCATCTCATAAGGAAAATCTGGTAACGATTCCGGATGCAGTACTTGTTTTTTATGACATGTATATCATAGAGGATTGTCATGAGAAGAAAACATTTCTGGTGGCCAATGGAATTACAGAAGATGCAGAGAAACTGATCGAATCTGTTGAAAAGCGTCTGACAGAAGTATTATTAGAAAAAGAACAGGTCGCAGACGGATCATTTAATATAGAAATAACACCAAATTTTAAAAAAGAAGAATACAAACAGGCTGTTGATGAGATGATTCGATATATCATCGAAGGTGATATCTATATCACAAATATGACGCAGCAGCTTGAGGTAAAGAGCAATAAAAAACCACTGGATGTTTTTTATGATTTGAGAGAAAACAATCCGTCACCATTTGGCGGCTATATGGATTACGGTGATTTTCAGATTGTCTGTGCATCACCGGAGCGATTCCTTAAGATGAAGAAGGAACATGTGAATACACGTCCGATCAAGGGAACGCGAAAAAGAGGTGAGACTCTGGAAGAGGATCTCCTTATGAGAAATGAACTCAAAAATTCAGAGAAGGATAAGAGTGAACTTCTTATGATCGTTGATCTCGAGCGGAATGATCTGAACCGCGTGTGCAAACCTGGAAGTGTCAACGTGACGGAACTTTTTACGGTGGAAGAATACGCAACAGTATTTCATCTGGTTTCTGACATCGAGGGAGTACTTCAGGAAAACAAAACGATAATGGATCTGCTTGAAGCAACGTTTCCTGGCGGTTCTATTACAGGAGCCCCGAAATATCGTGCGATGGAGATTATTGATGAACTGGAGAACAACCGCAGAAATCTGTACACAGGTTCCATCGGTTACCTGACATTAGATGGAGACTGTGATTTTAATATAGTGATCCGTACAGCATTGCACAAAGATGGAATGTATTATCTGGGAGTTGGCGGTGGCATCACTGCTGAATCAGACCTGGAATTTGAATATGAGGAGACCCTTCAGAAAGCGAAAGCGGTTCTGGAGGCTATGAAATAAAGTCTGGAGTGATAAAAAGATATGGATATTAGACTGGATGAGGGATTTTTGTTTGGAATGGGAGTATTTGAAACGGTTGCAGTGGAACAAGGCAGACCGTTACTTCTGGAACAACATCTGAACAGAATGCAGGGATCCGCTGATTTTTTGAAATTGGGTTCCTGTGCAGAACGTGGACTTACAAAAGAAAAAATCGCAGAATATCTGAGTACACAGGAAATGTCGGTGAAGATGCATGGAGCACTTAAGATTGTGATGTCAGCTGAGAATACCTTCTTTCAGATGAGAGAAAATCCATATATGGATGAAATCTATTCCAGAGGATTTATGACGGACCTAAGCAAAGTCAGACGAAACGAGACTTCTCCACTAGTTTATCATAAGACATTTAATTATGGTGACTGTATTTTGGAAAAAAGAGCAGCCGCAGCAGCCGGTATCAATGAAAAGATATTTATCAACACCAAAGGACAGATCAGTGAAGGAACTGTCTGCAATGTCTTTTTTGTACGTAAAAATATGATCTATACACCGCAGCTTTCCTGCGGCCTGTTGCCGGGTATCCTGCGTGAATATATTATGGAAAGATTTCAGGTGACAGAAACGATCATTTATCCGGATGAGCTGATGTATTATGAGGAGTGTTTTGTGACAAACTCACTCATGGGTGTGATGCCGGTAAGACAGCTTGGAAATATCTGTTTTCCGCATCGTGCAAAAGCAGACGAAGTAAGAAAAGTATACGAAAAAGAAAAAATGTCCCTGTGAGGGGCATTTTTTTTGCCTGAATTGTGTCCAAAAAGTCACAAAAAAACGATTGACTTTCAAAGGCGAAATTTTGTATAATAGGAAAATTCGGAAATAGAAAAAAGACAGATAAGGAGGCAGAAAGAAAAGATGAATAAGACACTTTTTAAATCCATCCGGGAATATAAGAAACAGTCATTGCTGGCACCGTTTCTCGTAATTCTGGAGGTCATGATGGAGGTTCTCATTCCTCTGGAAATGGCAAAGATCATAGATGTTGGAATAGCCAATGGTGATCTTGGTTATATTGTACAGCGCGGAATAATTCTTGTTGCAATGGCGATGCTGGCATTGTTTTTTGGTGTGCAGGCCGGTAATATGGCAGCCGTAGCGGCTGCTGGTTATGCGAAAAATCTTCGCCATGATATTTTCTATAAGGTGCAGGATTTTTCTTTCAAAAACATTGACCATTTCTCCACATCAGGTCTGGTCACACGAATGACAACAGATATTACAAACGTGCAGATGGCATATATGATGAGTATCCGTCTTCTGGCAAGAGCACCGATCATGATTCTTCTTTCCTGGATCATGACACTGTTGATCAATGTAAAGATTGCACTTCTGTTCCTGATCGTAATCCCGCTTCTTGGTGGAACACTGATGTTTATAGCAAAGAAAGCGCATCCACATTTTATCAGAGTATTTGACGAGTATGATGAACTGAACAATTCTGTGCAGGAAAATGTCAATGCATCACGTGTGGTAAAGGCATTTGTAAGAGAAGATTACGAGATAAACAAATTTCACGGTGTGTCCAATTATGTATATACCCTGTTTACAAAAGCAGAAAAAATCGTTGCATGGAACTCTCCGGTCCTGCAGTTCATGATGTACGCGGTTGTACTTCTGATCGCGCTGATCGGTGGACGAAGCATTGTATTTGGAACCATGGAGACTGGAGAACTGACAAGTGTGATCGTATATGCAATTCAGATTCTGATGTCTCTGAATATGGTAACTTTTGTATTTGTCATGATCATGATCGCAGGGGCTTCCACAGACCGTATCACAGAGGTGCTTAATGAAGTTCCGGAGATGCAGGATAAAGCGGATACAGTGAAAGAAGTCAGAAATGGCGAGATTACTTTTGAACATGTAGATTTCAGCTATGCGGGTGAAGGCGGAAACCTTTCCTTGAAAGATATCAACCTTCATATTAAATCAGGACAGACAGTTGGTATCATTGGCGGCACCGGAAGTGCCAAATCTACACTGGTACAGATGATCCCGAGACTTTATGATGTCACTGGTGGTGCAGTAAAAGTAGCCGGAGTCGATGTACGTGACTATAATCTGGAAGTTCTGCGTGACCAGGTATCTATGGTTCTGCAGAAAAATGTATTATTTTCCGGCACGATCTACGATAATATCCGCTGGGGCAATGAACATGCCAGTGATGAGGAAGTTAAAAGAGTCTGCCGTCTGGCGCAGGCAGATGGATTTGTAAATGAGTTCCCGAATGGTTATGAGACCATGATCGTACAGGGCGGTAATAACGTTTCCGGTGGACAGAAACAGCGTCTATGCATTGCACGTGCACTGCTTAAGAAACCTAAAATCCTGATTCTGGATGATTCCACCAGTGCAGTAGATACCAAAACAGATGCATTGATCCGTAAAGCATTCCGGGAAGAGATCCCGGACACGACCAAGATCATCATTGCACAGAGAGTTTCTTCGATAGAAGATGCCGATCAGATCATTGTGCTGGATGATGGTAAGATCGCAGGTGTGGGAACATCGGAAGAACTGCTGCAGACAAATGAGATCTACAGGGAAGTATATGAATCTCAGGTGAAAGGAGGAGAAGAGGATGAATAAGAATAAAAAACCGAAAATGAAAAAAAATGATTTAAAGACGGCAAAACGTCTGATGAAATATGTGACAGAGAAATATAAATTCCAGTTTATTCTTGTTTTCTTCTGTATCCTGATCAGTGCTGTGGCGACAACTGCAGTCTCTCTTTCTCTGAGATACCTTCTGGATGATTTTATCCTGCCGCTTGTTGGACAGAAAACCCCGGATTTTGCAGGACTTTATAAGGCCCTGACTGTTTTGGGCGTAATCTTTCTGGCAGGTGTCATTGCAACATTTATTTACACAAGAATGATGGTTTATATCGGACAGGGTGTACTCAAAAGAGTACGTGATGATATGTTTGAACATATGCAGACACTGCCAATCCGTTACTTTGACCAGAATACAAATGGTTCGATCATGAGTCTTTATACCAATGATACAGATACATTGAGACAGATGATCAGCCAGGCAATTCCACAGGCACTGATGGCATTGTTTACAATTGTTGTCACTTTTATTTCCATGCTGGTGCTGAGTCCGCTTCTTACGATACTTGCAGTAGTGATCATTTTTGTGATGCTTGCTGTTACCGGCAGGATCGGAGCAAAGAGTGGAAAATACTTTGTACATCAGCAGATGTCTCTGGCAGATGTGACCGGATTTGTGGAAGAACGAATGAACGGACAGAGGGTAGTAAAGGTATTTAATCATGAGGCAAAATCAAAAGAAGAGTTTGATCAGCTCAATGAAGTTCTTTTTGAGAGCGCCTCACAGGCAAATAAATACGGTAATATGATGGGACCAGTTATCGGAAATATCGGAAACCTGCAGTTTGTACTGACGGCGGTTCTCGGAGGAATCCTTTCTGTAGCAGGCATCGGAGGAATCACACTTGGTGTTATGGCTTCCTATCTGCAGTTCACCAAAAGCTTCACTCAGCCGTTCATGCAGGTGGCACAGCAGTTTAATTCCATCGTCATGGCGCTTGCCGGTGCGGAAAGAATTTTCAATCTGATCGATGAGAAACCGGAAGAGGATGAGGGTTATGTAACACTTGTCAATGCAAGAAAAGATGAGAATGGCAACATTGTAGAATGCAAAGAGAGAACCGGCATGTGGGCATGGAAACATCCGCATTCTGCAGATGGCTCCGTATCCTATACAGAGCTGAAAGGTGATGTAAGATTTGAGGATGTAACCTTTGGATATAATGAAGACAAAACAATTCTTCACGATATCAGCCTGTATGCGAAGCCCGGACAGAAACTGGCATTCGTCGGCTCTACCGGAGCCGGTAAGACAACCATAACCAATCTGATCAATCGTTTTTATGATATCCAGGAAGGCAAGATCCGTTATGATGGAATCAATATTACCAAGATCAAAAAGGATGATCTGAGACATTCTCTTGGAATCGTTCTTCAGGACACACATTTGTTTACCGGTACGATTCGTGATAATATCCGTTATGGCAAGCTGGATGCAACGGATGAAGAAATCTATGCAGCAGCAAAACTGGCACATGCAGATCAGTTTATACAGATGCTCCCGAAAGGATACGATACGATGCTGAGCGGGGATGGTGAAGAACTCTCTCAGGGGCAGAGACAGCTTCTGTCCATTGCGCGGGCAGCAGTTGCAGACCCACCGGTACTGATTCTGGATGAAGCAACTTCCAGTATCGATACCCGTACAGAAAGTATCGTACAGAAAGGTATGGACAACCTGATGAAGGGCCGTACCGTGTTTGTAATCGCGCACAGACTTTCTACGATTCGAAACAGTGATGCGATTATTGTTCTGGAACATGGCAAGATCATTGAGAGAGGTGACCACAAAGACCTCATTAAACAGAAAGGAACTTATTATCAGCTGTATACTGGTAAACTGGAACTTTCATAAAAAATATTACAGAGACAGAATTTCCTGATAATCTGGAGTTCTGTCTCTTTGTATATTCGGTAATCTGTGAGAAAAAATGGTGCAATATGTGCAACAATTAACTGTATTTTTATTCCGGACGTGGTATACTGTCAACAAAAAGAAATGGGGGCTCAATATGTTAAAATCATGGACACCGGGCGAAGGACCGGACAAAGATGAGATGAAGGTGCAGCTTGAGAAAACCAGAAACAGACTTTATGATCTTCAGATGAAGATCAAGGAGCATAAACTCCCGGTGCTGGTTCTTTTTGAGGGATGGAGTGCAGCAGGCAAAGGCAGCATGATCGGCAAAGTGATCAGAAATATTGATCCTCGCTTTTTCAAGGTTGCCACGATGTCAGCTCCGACAGAGGAAGAGGTACGCAGACCGTTTCTGTATCGTTATATGAAACAGATCCCGGAAGAAGGCAAATTTACATTCCTGGATTCCGGATGGATGGAACAGACGGTGAAGGAAGTATTGAATGGAGAACTCGAAGGAGATGCTTATGAGCGGCGTATCGAGAGCATCAGGCGTTTTGAAAGGCAGCTTACGGACAATGGATATCTGGTCCTGAAATTCTTTATGGAGATTGATAAGGACGAACAGGAAAAACGTATGAAGAAGCTGCTTTCCAAGGATGATACCAAGTGGCGTGTGACAGGATTCGATAAATGGCAGAACAAACATTATAAGAAGTGCGAGAATGTATTTGACCGTTATATGAAAGACACCAATATGTCCAGTTCGCCGTGGTATATCATTGATGCAAAGGATAAGAAGTGGGCAGAGCTGCAGGTGATGGATACACTGGTCAGCAGTATTGAAGTGGCATTGCAGAACCAGAGTCATTCGGTACCGATCCTTCAGAATGTTTTTCCACTGGTCAAGATGCCTAAGCTGAAAGACGTAGAGCTGGAAGGCAAGACAATTGACGAAGAAGAGTACCAGAAAGAATTGAAGAAGCTGCAGGCAAAACTGGGAGAACTGCATAATCGCCTGTACCGTAAGCGTGTTCCGGTGATCATTACCTATGAGGGATGGGATGCGGCCGGCAAAGGCGGCAATATCAAACGAATTGCAGGGGCATTGGATCCTAGAGGATATGAGGTACAGCCAATCGCCAGTCCGGAGCCACATGAGAAGGCTCGGCATTATCTCTGGAGATTCTGGACAAGACTTCCGAAGGATGGGCACATTGCAATCTTTGATCGTACGTGGTATGGCCGTGTCATGGTAGAACGGCTGGAAGGATTCTGCAGTGAAAATGACTGGAAACGTGCTTACAATGAGATGAATGAATTTGAAAAGGAACTCCACGACTGGGGTGCAGTGATCATCAAATTCTGGGTGCAGATTGATAAAGATACACAGTTGGAGCGTTTTAATGACCGCCAGAATAATCCGGAGAAACGCTGGAAGATCACAGACGAAGACTGGCGAAACCGTGAAAAATGGGATCAGTATGAAGAAGCAGTCGATGAGATGCTGAAGAAGACGAGTACAACGTTTGCACCGTGGCATATTCTGGAGTCCGTTGACAAGAAATATGCACGTATCAAAGCACTGAAGATTGTAATTGAAGAAATTGAGAAAGCACTGAAATAAAGAAGAACCTCTCTGTCGGCAATTGGTCTGGCAGGGAGGCTTTTTGCATATAAAGCAATTTCAGGATCTCAGATAATTTTTCATGGTCTTCAGAGCATTTTTTTCAAGGCGGCTGACCTGCGCCTGAGAGATGCCGATTTCATCAGCAACTTCCATCTGTGTCCGACCCTCATAGAAGCGCATTTCAATGATGTGCTTTTCTCTCTGGTTAAGCCGGTTCATGGCTTCCCGGAGAGATAGGTTTTCCAGCCAGTGGTCTTCTTTGTTTTTCTGATCGCTGATCTGATCCATGACATACAACGTATCGCCACCCTCGGAGTATACCGGTTCAAACAAGCTGACAGGACTCTGGATCGCATCCAGGGCATATACGATCATTTCTTTTTCAATGCCGATCTCATCAGCAATTTCATCGATCGTTGGTTCCTTCAGATTCTTTTTGATCATATTTTCTTTGGTATAAATGGCTTTATAGGCAATGTCGCGCAGAGAACGGCTTACCCGGATACTGTTATAATCCCGTAGATAGCGGCGGATCTCACCGATGATCATCGGGACTGCATATGTCGAGAATTTGACATTCAGTGTATCGTCAAAATTATCGACGGCTTTCATAAGACCAATGCACCCGATCTGAAAAAGATCATCGGCATTTTCATTGCTGTTCTGAAATCGTTTGATAACACTTAACACAAGGCGGAGATTTCCTTTGATATATTGTTCGCGGGCTTCAGAATCTCCTTTTTTGATCTTTTGAAATAATGCTTCTTTTTCGTCCGACTTCAGGATCGGAAGACTGGATGTATTTACCCCGCAGATTTCTACTTTATTAAGTGCCATCAAAATATCCTCCTCATCTCTTATTTCTGGTACTAGAAATGATTCTCAGGGAGGACAGGAAATATTCTTTTCTGGGAAAAATATAAAAATTAATAGCCCTTGACAGTGTCAGAGAAGGTGGTCTTTGTGAAAACATTTTTCTTCTTTGACTTCGACGAGGATGATATCATCACCAATCTGGCAGATGCAGCACCAGGGAATGATGTATTCGCTTTCTCTGCCGGGAAAAAAACAGAATTTGCCGGGACCTGGAACGATGAGAGCAGTGATGGCTCCTGTTTTGCGGTCGAACTCCAGATCGACCGGGCAGCCAAGACTGCGACAGGTACAGGTATTGATGACTTCTTTCTGTCTAAGCTCACATAATCGCATGAATTTACCACTTTTTATAAAAGATATGCAAAATTTATCTGAAATATACAGGTCCATTTCTTGACATTGTCCGAAAAAATAAAGTATAATTATTTCATTAAAAGGGGAAAGAGGGGAAAATACTGTGAGATGCCCGTTTTGTAATCAGGATAACAGCAAGGTTGTAGACTCCCGACCGGTAGATGATACAAATTCAATCCGGAGACGGCGAATGTGTGAATCCTGTGGAAAAAGATTTACGACATACGAAAAAGTTGAAACTATTCCATTGAGTGTCATTAAGAAGGATCAGACACGTGAACAGTATGACCGTTCCAAGATTCAGGGCGGAATTCTGCGTGCCTGCTATAAGAGACCGATTCCGGTGGAAAAGATCGAGTCGCTGATGGATTCTATAGAGGGAGATATTTTTGACACAGCAGACAAAGAAATTTCCAGTACCCGCATTGGTGAGATTGTCATGGAACATCTGAAGGACCTGGATGCAGTTGCTTATGTTCGCTTTGCTTCTGTCTACAGAGAATTTAAGGATGTCAGTACATTTATGGATGAACTGAAGAAATTTATGGAACCATAAAGAAAACATGAAAATATAAAAAGGCGCTTCGGATCAGAAATCCGGAACGCCTTTTGGATTATACATACGAATGAACAGGAGATTAAACAATACCCTGAGCCATCATTGCATCTACAACCTTTTCGAAACCTGCAATGTTAGCACCAACAACGAAGTTGTCCGGCATATCATAACGTTTTGCAGCATCGCTGATCTTAGCATAGATGTCAACCATGATCTGATGAAGTTTGGCATCAACTTCTTCGGATGTCCAGGAAAGTCTCTGAGAGTTCTGGCTCATTTCCAGTGCGGAAGTAGCAACACCACCTGCATTGGATGCTTTTCCAGGAAGGAAGAGAACACCGTTTGCCATAGCGTAGTCTGTAGCTTCTCTTGTAGTAGGCATGTTTGCACCTTCTACGATATATTTGCATCCGTTTGCAATCAGAGTTTTTACGCCATCAAGGTCAAGTTCGTTCTGAGTTGCGCATGGAAGATATACATCACATTTGATGTTCCAGATGCCAACACCTTCTGTGTAAGTAGCGCCTTCTACACGGTCAGCGTATTCTTTGATACGTCCACGTTTTACTTCTTTGATATCTTTGACAATGTCAAGGTTGATTCCGTTTGGATCATGGATATATCCGTTAGAGTCGCACATTGCAATAACCTTTGCACCAAGCTGAGTAGCTTTCTGCACTGCATAGATTGCAACATTACCGGAACCTGTAACAACAACAGTTTTTCCGTCAAGAGAATCGTTGTGGTCTTTCATCAGTTCGTTCAGAATATATACAACACCGTATCCGGTAGCTTCTGTACGGATCAGGGAACCACCATAGGTAAGTCCTTTACCTGTCAGAACGCCTTCATAAAGATCACGAACACGTTTGTACTGTCCGAAGAGATATCCAATCTCACGTCCGCCGACACCGATGTCACCAGCCGGTACGTCTGTGTCTGCGCCGATGTATTTGCAGAGTTCTGTCATAAAGCTCTGGCAGAATGCCATAACTTCTCTGTCAGATTTGCCCTTAGGATCGAAGTTGGAACCACCTTTACCGCCACCGATCGGGAGACCTGTAAGGGAGTTCTTGAAAACCTGCTCGAAGCCGAGAAATTTAAGAATGCTCTGGTTTACTGTCGGATGGAAACGAAGACCACCTTTGTATGGTCCGATCGCACTGTTGAACTGTACACGGTATCCTTTGTTTACCTGTACTTTGCCGTTGTCATCTACCCACGGAACACGGAAAGAAATGATTCTTTCAGGCTCTACCAGACGTTCCAGAACGGAAAGACTGCGGTATTTTTCTTCATTTTTGTCGATAACAACTTTCAGAGAATCCAGTACTTCTTTGACTGCCTGATGGAATTCTGGTTCGCCAGGATTCTGTGCAACGACTCTTTCATAAACTTCTTCTGTGTAAGACATGTTGATTTCCTCCTCATTCGTTATATGAATTATGTCCATCTGTCTAAGACATTTGCCCAGGGACTATTATACACAAAAGTGGTAAAGTTGAAAAGGGTATCATAAAAATTTTTTTCAAAAAATTTATTAAGACATACTAAAAAATAATTTATATGATTTTATGATACGAGTTGTGGAGAATTTTACCTTGCGAAATTGGGCGGAATGTGAGATTATAGTACAATACGAGTTACTGAATATAGGATTCCAGTGACCGATATGAATAAAAAATTCACGGAGAGGAGTGAAAAAATGAGAACATTTGACAAATCAACAAAGCTCGATAATGTACTGTATGATGTGAGAGGACCGGTGGTTGATGAGGCGGCCAGAATGGAAGAGGAAGGCAAAGAAATTCTGAAACTGAATATCGGAAACCCGTATCCGTTCGGATTCTCAGCTCCTCAGGAAGTGATTCTGGATATGCTGAGCAATATCCGTACATCTCAGGGATATTCCGATTCCAAGGGAATCTTTTCTGCACGTAAGGCAATCATGCAGTATGCGCAGCTTCGTAATATTCCAAATGTTTCCATGAATGATATATATACTGGAAATGGTGTAAGTGAGCTGATCAATCTCTGTATGCAGGCACTTCTGGATAATGGAGATGAGATTCTGATCCCGGCACCGGACTATCCGCTCTGGACGGCTACAGCTACACTGGCCGGGGGAAACGTTGTCCATTACGTCTGCGATGAACAGTCAGACTGGTATCCTGATATCGATGATATCAGAAGCAAGATCACAGATAAGACAAAAGCAATCGTCATCATCAATCCGAATAACCCGACAGGTGCAGTATATCCCAAAGAAATTCTTGAACAGATCGTTCAGATCGCAAGAGAAAAAGAACTGATCATTTTTTCGGATGAGATTTATGACCGCCTGGTTATGGACGGATATGAGCATACATCCATTGCCTCTCTGGCACCGGATGTTTTCTGTGTTACATTTTCCGGATTGTCCAAATCCCACATGATCGCTGGATTCCGTATCGGATGGATGATCTTAAGTGGAGCAAAGGACAAGGCAAAAGGCTATATAGAAGGAATCAAGATGCTTTCCTCTATGAGACTTTGTTCCAATGTGCCGGCACAGTCGATCGTGCAGACAGCACTTGGTGGATACCAGAGTGTCACAGAGTATATCAAACCGGGTGGAAGAGTTTATGAGCAGAGAGAGTGCATCTATAATGCACTGAAAGATATCCCGGGAATTTCTGTAGTAAAACCTCATGCTGCTTTCTATATCTTCCCGAAGATCGATACCGAGAAGTTCAATATTACAAATGATGAACAGTTTGCACTTGATTTCCTGCATGAGAAACAGGTACTGATCGTTCCGGGCAAAGGCTTTAACTGGATGAAACCAGATCATTTCAGAATTGTTTATCTTCCAAATATAAGACAGCTTGAGAAGTCAATGGAAAAACTTAGAGAATTTCTGCGCACATATCAGCAGAGATAACTGGACTGAAATGACAGGAAATGTTATACTTATTTTAGATTAGAGATTTATTTTGAGGAGGGCCTGCGGGAAAAAGAAGCATAAGTCGAAAGGAGTATCATGCATGACAGGATTTAACACAAAAGTAACACCGGAAATTGAAAATCTGACACAGATGTGCGTAGATCATTCCAGTATGGATGTGTCGCTTTATGGAAAGTACGATGTAAAAAGAGGACTTCGAGACATCAATGGTAAAGGCGTTCTGGCCGGGTTGACACAGATATCCAATGTACAGGCGGTTAAAGTTATTGATGGGAAAGAAGTTCCCTGTGCAGGAAGTCTTTATTACCGAGGGTATAATATCAAAGATCTGACGGCGGGTTTTGTCAATGATAATCGGTTTGGATTTGAAGAGACGACCTACCTGCTTTTGTTTGGTAAACTTCCAAGTGCAAAAGAACTTGCAGATTTCCAGGCTTTGCTGGCAGCCCAGCGTTCATTACCAAGAAATTTTGTGCGTGATGTTATCATGAAAGCACCGGGACGTGATATTATGAATGCGCTTTCACGAAGCGTGCTTACTTTATATTCCTATGATAATAATCCAGATGATATTTCACTTCCGAATGTACTAAGACAGTGCCTGAACCTGATCAGTGAATTTCCGCTGCTTTCCGTATATGGATATCAGGCATACAGTCATTATGTGAGAGATAAGAGTCTTTATATCCACAATCCGAAGAAAGAACTTTCTACAGCTGAGAATATTCTTCGGATGCTCAGACCAGATAAAAAATATACAGATCTGGAAGCGAAGATCCTTGATCTGGCATTGATACTTCATATGGAACATGGTGGTGGTAACAACTCTACATTTACAACACATGTTGTTTCATCATCCGGAACGGATACATATTCTGCAATTGCTGCTGCACTCGGCTCACTGAAAGGCCCGAAACATGGCGGTGCGAATATCAAGGTTATTCAGATGTTCCAGGATATGAAGAAAGAAGTCCGTGACTGGGAAGATGAAGAGGAAGTTCGTGCATATCTGAAACACCTTCTTCATAAAGAAGCATTTGACAGACGTGGCCTGATCTATGGTATGGGACATGCAATTTATTCTGTTTCCGATCCGAGAGCAGAAGTTCTTAAGGGATTTGTAGAAAGCCTCGCAAAAGAAAAAGGACGTATGAAAGATTATCGTCTGTATTCCATGGTTGAATGGATGGCTCCACAGGTGATTGCAGAAGAACGCCGTATTTATAAGGGTGTCAGCGCCAATGTTGATTTTTACAGTGGATTTGTATACAGCATGTTGGATCTTCCACTGGAACTCTATACACCGATGTTTGCCGTGGCACGTATTGTTGGATGGAGTGCGCATCGAATGGAAGAGTTGATCAATACAGATAAGATCATCCGCCCGGCATATAAGAATGTTCTGCCTGAGGCAGAATATATTCCTCTTAGCGAGAGATAAGATCAGACAACAGAGGAGAAAATAATGTTTCGATGTTTTTTTCCAGATGAATATCTGGATTCTGCGTATGTGATAGATTATGACCGCCTTTACCGCGAAGGGTACCGCGGTCTGATCTATGACATTGATAATACACTTGTGCCTCACGGGGCACCGGCAGATGAGCGGGCAATTGCACTTTTTGCACATTTGAGAGAACTTGGATTTGGCTATTGTCTGTTGTCAAACAATCAGATTGAGCGGGTTTCCTCATTTGCAGATGCGATTGGTGCACAGTTTATTGAGAATGCGCACAAGCCATCTGTACGTAATTATAAGAAAGCAATGGAACTTCTTGGAACAGACACAGGAAATACCATTTTTATAGGAGATCAGCTTTTCACAGATGTATATGGGGCCAAAAGAAGCGGCATCCGTAATATTCTGGTGAAGCCGATTCATCCAAAAGAAGAAATTCAGATTGTGCTCAAACGCTATCTGGAAAAAATAGTATTACATTTTTACAAAAAGGAGGAGGGGATTTCATGAACCACGTGGTGATCATTGGGTTTATGGGTTCGGGAAAAACGAGAGTTGGAAAGCAGCTTTCCAAAGACTTGGGATTACCATTTGTTGATCTGGAGAAGATCATTACAAAGAGGATGAATCTTTCTGCAAGAGAGATATTCGAGAGATTCGGAGAGCCGTATTACCGTGCATTGGAGACTCTGGCACTGAAACAGCTGATTCAGGATTCAGAGCGTAAGGTGATTTCACTTGGAGCAGGTCTTCCATTGCAGGAACAGAACGAAAAATATCTCAGAGAACTTGGTACAGTTGTTTATCTGAAAGGATCACTGGCAACGCTCAAGAAACGTCTGGAGGGATCCAAAAAAGATCCGATGCTGGATGGGGAAGACAGAGATGACAAGATCAAGAAACTTCTGAAACAGAGAGATCCGGTATATCAGAAGTTTGCTGATATTCAGGTAACGACAGGAGAAGTGCCTTTTGAGGAGCTTATTAAAGAAATTGAAGAGAAATTGGCTTCTTATGAAAAAAAGTAGTTGAAAAAACTTCCTGTATATTATAGAATAACTGATAGCGAACACAAAACGAAGGAGGATAATAAAATGATTTCTGCAGGTGATTTCAGAAACGGTGTCACAATCGAAATTGAAGGAAACGTATGTCAGATCGTTGAATTCCAGCATGTAAAACCTGGAAAAGGCGCTGCGTTCGTAAGAACAAAATATAAAAACATTATCACAGGAGCTGTACTGGAAAAATCTTTCCGTCCTACAGAGAAATTCCCACAGGCTCGTATCGACCGTGTGGACATGAGTTATCTGTACAATGATGGAGACCTTTACAACTTCATGAATACAGAAACATATGATCAGGTTGCACTTACAAAAGAACAGGTTGGAGATTCTCTCAAATTCGTTAAAGAGAACGAAGTTGTTAAAGTTTGTTCCTGGAATGGAAATGTATATGCAATCGAGCCGCCTCTGTTTGTAGAACTTGAAGTTATCGAGACAGAGCCAGGATTCGCTGGAAACACAGCACAGGGTGCTACAAAACCTGCAACTGTTGAAACAGGTGCTCAGGTAATGGTTCCGCTGTTCGTTAACCAGGGAGACAAACTGAAAATTGATACAAGAACAGGTGAATATCTGTCTCGTGTATAATTAATAGGAATGATTGTTACTGTGAAGCAGTAACATGTGATGATACCACCGGAGAGATTCGGTGGTATTTTTTCTTTACAGAGAAAAATGATTTTGATGAGAAATCTTTTTAACAGGATAAGGAGGATATTATGGAGTACAGAACACTTGGAAAGACAGGATTAAAAATTTCACGTATGGGATTTGGAGGAATTCCGATTCAGAAGATTGATGAGGAAGGAACAAAGAAGCTTCTTCATGCGATGGCAGAGAAAGGAATCAACTATATTGATTCTGCAAGAGGTTATACCGTCAGTGAACAGTATATTGGATATGGGCTGGAAGGGATTCGTGACAAATTCGTGCTTGCAACAAAGTCCATGTCCAGAACAAAAGAAGCAATGGCAGCAGATATCGAGACAAGTCTTGGAAACTTCCGTACAGATTATATAGATCTGTATCAGGTACATAACCCGAGTATGGAACAGCTGGACCAGGTAATTGGTGAAGGCGGTGCTCTGGAAGCTCTTATGGAAGCCAAAGCAGCAGGAAAGATCGGACACATCGGACTCACTGCACATTCCACAGCTGTATTTGAGCGTGCACTGGAACTGGACTGGGTTGAGACGATCATGTTCCCATATAATATCGTAGAGCAGCAGGGGGCAGAATTGATCCATAAATGTGCGGAGAAGAATATTGGATTTATTGATATGAAACCACTTGCCGGCGGAGCAATTGAAGATGGCACACTGGCACTGCGTTATGTCTGTTCCAATCCGGATGTGACTGTTGTAATTCCGGGAATGGCTGAGATTCGTGAGTTGGATGAAAACATGGCAGCATGTTCCAATGCAGCTCCACTTACCGAAGAAGAACTTGCCAAAATGGACAAGGTTCGTGAACAGCTTGGAAATGATTTCTGCCGGCGCTGTAATTACTGCGCACCGTGTACTGTAGGTATCAACATTCCAAGTGTGTTTCTTTTTGCAGGTTATCTGCAGAGATATGATCTGGCAGACTGGGCGAAAGAACGCTACAGTACGTTGAAAGTAAAAGCCTCCGCATGTATTGGCTGTGGTAAATGTGAACCGAGATGTCCGTATCATCTGCCAATCAGAGAAAAATTAAAGGTATGCGCGAAGGATATGGGAGAATAAACATGTTCAAAGATATTGTAAAAGCAAGCAGAAGCTACAGAGGATATGATGAATCTTATCATTTCAGCAGAGAGGAACTGGAAGACTTCGTGGACTGTGCACGCTTTGCACCGTCCAGTGTCAATGCCCAGCCATTTCGTTATTATCTGGCATGGGAGAAGGAAGAAGTAGACCGAATCCAGAAACTGACGAACTGGGCAAGGGCGCTGCCACAGATGCAGCTTCCGCACCCGGGAATGTGCCCGACAGGATTTATCGTCATCTGTCAGGACCTGAATCTTGGAGCTTCGATTCCGAGATACCAGAAAGATGTCGGAATCGTAGCACAGACGATGCTCCTCGCAGCTGCTGAGAAAGGGCTCGGCGGCTGCATGATTGGAAACTACAATGCAGATTCCGTCAAAAAAGAACTAAACCTGGCAGACAACCTTGCCCCGGTGCTGATCGTGGCATTTGGCAAACCAGCCGAAAAGATCGTGATCAAAGAAACCGAGGAAGGCGAGAACATTGCCTATTACCGCGATGAGAACGATGTACATTACGTACCCAAAAGAAAACTGGAAGACATTATAATAAAGAAATAAAGAATTCCCAATACCGTACTTTATTTCCTAAAGTGCGAAGCATGACTACACCCCATCAATTAAAACTGAAGAGAGAATCTGGATATAACCACTACGGGTACAGATGCATCTGCAAGAGTTCGTAGAAATACTTGGGATGTATCCTTAGTTATCAGGACCGCAAATAGCTAAAAATTGACATTAATCAAACATTTATATAAAAAACTGCTGTAATATCGGCAGTTTTTTGTACTTTATTTGACTTGTTGAGACAAAATGCAGTGTGCTATAATAGAAAAAGTTTGTTACTCATAATAAAAGAACAGGGGTAATAAAAGATTTAAACTCAGGAGGCGAATAGAGTGAAATATCTGAGACAGTTTGGAATCATCCTTGCTGTGACCTGCGCGGGGGAGATCATGAAATATTTTATCCCGCTTCCGATACCGGGCAGTATTTATGGTTTGATTCTGATGTTTGTGCTTCTTCTTTTGAGAGTGATCAAAGTAGAACACGTAAAAGAAACAGGAGAATTTCTGATTGAAATTATGCCGCTGATGTTTATTCCGGCAGGAGTGGGACTGATCACATCCTGGGAGCAGCTGCAGTCTTTCATGGTGCCGCTTCTGGTGATCACAGTCGTGTCTACATTTGTAGTTATGATCGTGACTGGAAAAGTGACAGACTTCTTAATTTCGAGAATAGGGAAAGGAGAAAAGAAGTAGTATGGACAATCTGATCTTAAGTTCAGCAACAGTAGGTATCGTGATCAGTCTTCTGGCCTACGAAATCGGTCTTGCAGCGCAGCGCAAATGGAAATTGGCACTATTGAATCCACTGCTGATCTCTATTGCACTTGTGATCGTATTTCTGGTAGTGTTCCATGTGGATTATGAAAGCTACAATATGAGTGCAAAATATCTGAGTTATCTGCTGACACCTGCAACAGTCAGTCTGGCGATTCCATTGTATCTGCAGCTTGATCTGTTGAAAAAAAATATCGGAGCGATACTGGGAGGCGTGATCTCAGGTGTGATCGCAAGCCTTGGAACTGTGCTTGTAATGTCTGTTGTGTTTGGACTGAGCCATAAAGAATATGTAACTATGCTTCCGAAATCCATTACAACGGCAATCGGAATGGGAGTATCAGAGGAACTTGGCGGATATGTGACGATCTCTGTTGCCGTGATCATTATTACAGGTGTTCTGGGAAATATGTCAGCAGAATTTATCTGTAAGCTTTTCCGTATTAAGAGCCCGATTTCCAGAGGCCTTGCAATCGGCACGGCATCCCATGCAGTAGGAACTGCGAGAGCAATGGAACTGGGTGAAGTCGAGGGAGCAATGAGCAGTCTTGCTATCGTTGTGTGCGGTCTGTGCACAGTAATCGGAGCATCCATCTTTTCCTATCTGTGGTAAACGGAAATAAAAAATATAAAAAGTTGACGATTCATCCCGAAACCACGGATGGTCGTCAACTTTTTTTTCTGTTCTAAAAGAGTTATATGTATCTCTCTTGCAACTGGCTGTCATACATTTGCTTAGACCCTATAGTTTTGCGCCACCGGATTTCCCCGGCTATGCCTTTTTTTAAAATAAATATAGTCTTTTATTGCATAAACGATAATATGTAGTATTGTATATTTGAATCCATTCCATGTTTTATTCAGCATTGATACTGAGCGGCTGTTCCTGATTATTTAACATTCCCATTTTTATAAGTAATGATATTGCATCACCCATGCCTGCTACATAGGACATGTCTGCGTATCGTTCATCCCTTGATTCCAGGCATGCAATATAATCATCTACGACTCTTCTGATCACATAAGGTATTTTCAGACTGCTGTAGCGTTCTTCCAGATAATCCAGATCACCGTTGTCCTGCTGAATATACTCATCCGATTCAAATATTTTCTGTCTCCTTTCTCCCATCATTTTTTCGATGTAGTTTGCAATTACAGCTTCGTTTTTGTTTTCCAATTTTTAATCCTCCGTTTGTGCAATAACTATAGGTTTCGCCATTATTCTATAATTCAGAAAGGTATATCGTCAATACGATTCGTCAGACAATTTCTTAGATTTTTCGACAAATCATAGAATCTTCTTTGGTAGATTTTATGTTATTTTTAAAGCATTTCCGATGGTTTTTGTGTGTTTTGATTTTTTATAAAAACAGAGTCGTTTTTTGCTAAGAATTTTCTTTACTTTTCTGTAGTTTTCGAATAATATTGTAGATATATGCATATCAGAATATGAATAAATATGCATTCCATTTCAGAAGGGAGAGGAACTTATGACAACTTCACACATCTGCATCATGATAGCAATCATTGTTTATCTGGGTGCAATGATCTATGTCGGCTACCTCTGTTCCAAGAAAAATAATGACACATCCGATTTTTATCTGGGTGGACGTAAACTTGGACCATTGGTTACGGCAATGAGTGCAGAGGCTTCCGATATGAGCAGCTGGCTTTTGATGGGACTTCCGGGTCTGGCTTATCTGTCTGGAATCGCTGATGCCGGATGGACTGCAATCGGACTTGCAATTGGAACGTATCTTAACTGGAAGATCGTTGCAAAGAGAATTCGTCTCTACACACATGTAGCAGGCAATTCGATTACATTGCCATCATTCTTCAGCAACCGTTTCAGAGACAACAGACACCTGTTACAGTCGATCGGAGCTATTTTTATCGTTATTTTCTTTATTCCGTATACGGCTTCCGGATTCGCAGCCTGTGGAAAACTTTTCTCCAGCCTTTTTGGAGTAAAATATCTCACAGCAATGATCATCAGTGCCCTTGTTATAGTTGGATATACGACTCTCGGAGGATTTCTTGCCGCATCAACAACGGACTTTATCCAGAGCATCATCATGTCTATTGCACTGATCATCGTATTTTGTTTTGGGGTATCTATAGCAGGAGGTCCTTCAGCGGTTATTGATCATGCGAAATCACTGCCGGGTTATCTGACCATGATGACAACTTATGATCCTGTAAGTGGAACGGAGTCTGCATATCCTGTTATAAATATTGTTTCCATGATGGCCTGGGGACTTGGCTATTTTGGTATGCCGCATATTCTTCTTCGATTTATGGCAATTGAAGATGAAAAGAAACTTTCCTTATCAAGAAGAGTAGCTACTACATGGGTAGTGATCTCACTTGCTGTAGCAGTACTGATCGGTGTGATCGGCCTTGGAATGACAGAAGCAGGCAAACTTGAAATGCTTCAGGGATCTAATTCAGAAACGATCATTGTTAAGATTGCAGATCTTTTGAGTACATATGGTGTTCTTCCGGCACTGCTTGGTGGTACGATCCTTGCGGGAATCCTTGCATCTACCATGTCTACTGCAGATTCACAGCTTCTGGCAGCTTCTTCAGCAGTATCTTCTGACCTTCTCGGAAGTATCCTGAAGAAAAAAGCTGACAAGAAGGAGAGTATGGTTGCTGACCGTGTTACATTGCTTTTGATCGCAGTCGTAGCGGTTATCATTGCACGTAATCCGGACAGCTCAGTATTTAACATCGTATCTTTTGCGTGGGCTGGATTTGGTGCTGTATTTGGACCGGTTGTATTGTTTGCTTTGTTCTGGAAACGTACGAACTGGCAGGGTGCACTGGCAGGAATGATTTCTGGTGGTGTTATGGTATTTGTATGGAAATATCTGGTTCGACCGAATGTGTCTTTCTTGAATTTCTATGAATTACTTCCGGCTTTCCTGGTATCCTGCGCGATGATCGTGCTGGTAAGTCTTGCGACTAAGGCACCTTCCAAAGAAATCACGGATGAATTTGAACTGGTTCAGAAAAGAATGGCTGAATAAATATAGTCGATGAAATAGTATAAAAAGAAAAGCTGGTGATTATCCGAATATGGATAATCATCAGCTTTTTTAGATGTTCCAAAATGGACCTGAGGGGAATCGAACCCCTGTCCGAAAGCCTATCCCTTGCGGTGTCTCCCATCACAGTCGCTGTTTTAACATTCCCTTGGCAATACGCCCATCGACAGGCTTATTGCTTCAGTAGCTTCATGATACATCTACCGGGGCAAAGCTTACCCGGCAAGGTTTCTCACATAGTCGACACCAGATTCCTGATGTGTGAGTGCATCAGGGCTGATGAGCAGCACTTAGGCTGCTAACGCGTACTGTTCGTCTGCGTTTATATTTAGTTTCCCGGTTGGTACGCAGTCCAGGAGTCTGCGGATGGCTGCCTCAACTTCAAAGCCCCCGTCGAAACCAGTACAAGCCCTGATCAGGTTCGGAAAGATCCGATATTACTGGTAAACAGACGATGCTTGTGTTTCTGACTTTTTCTATTATATGAAACTGTATATAGAGTTGTCAAGGGAAGAACTTGGTTTTTATAACCTTTTTATAAAATACTGAAAAAAACTTGACAGTGACAGTTAGAAGATGTAAACTCACGATAGATATAACGAACGGAAGTTACTCGAAACAAATAGTAAGACAAAACAAACTGAACGGATCAGGAGGAACGAAAATGGAAGCACTGCGAGAGGAAATATATGATCATACATCAGATCCTGCTCAGGAATCCTTCCGTAATCAGCAGTATCAGAGAAGCAGCATGCAGCGGAGTGCTATTGTTGACAGACTTCGCCGGGAAGGCTGCAGGATTACAAAACAGAGAAAGATCATACTGGATATTATTTTGCAGGAAGAATGTACCTGTTGTAAGGAAATATATTTTCTGGCATCTAAAAAGGATCCAAATATTGGAATGGCGACAGTATACAGAATGATTAATCTTCTGGAAGAAATCGGTGCCCTGAAAAGGAAAAGCGCTTATCGCATCTGCGATGAACAGGGACAGGTACCTGTCTGCTGTGTACAACTGGATGATCAGACAAATATCCGGCTGGATAATGAAAAACTTCGCAAGATCATTGAAAAAGGAATGGAATCCTGCGGATATCTCCAGTCAAGGAGAGTACGACGCGTATCCGTTGAAAATAGCAACTAATGGACTCCCGGAAGAAAATACGCAAAAAACAGAAGTAAATTACTCTGTTTTTAGATGATAATGAGAAAATTTATCACTTTTGCAAGTTAGTCTGGACTTTTGTTTTGGAGATTTTATAATATGTGTAATGTTAAAAAAGAAATATACAGGAGGATATTACAATGATCAAACTTGATAAGAAACACAGCGGAGTATTCGCGGCAGGAGTATTATTCGGAACAGCAGGAATCAAACTTCTTTCCAGCAAAGATGCAAAAAAAGTTTATACGAACTGTACAGCAGCTGTTCTTCGTGCAAAAGACTGCGTAATGAAAATTGTATCCAAGGTTCAGGAGAATGCAGAAGATATTTATGCAGAAGCACAGCAGATCAACGAAGATCGCGCAGCAGCTGAGGAAGCATTTGAAGATACTGCTGAAGAAGAAACATTTAAAGAAACAGAAGAAACTGCAGCAGAAGAGGAATAAGAACAAAGCACCTGCGGAGAGAAACTGCAGGTGTTTTTCATAACTAAAGGTGATGACAATATGAGATTTAAAATAGAACATGAAATCAGAGGCAGAGTCAGACTTCATATCTGTCAGAAACGAATGACATGCAGACAGGCAGATCAGTTGGAATATTTTCTGACAAAACTGAATGGTGTAATCTCTGTCAAAGTAGTAGAGAGAAATCAAGACGTAGTGATCTGTTATTCTGATAACAGAGAAGAAATGCTGAGGGCAATTCAGAGATTTTCTTATGAAAAGGCTGAGGCACCGGAAAGTTATCTTCAGAATTCAGGAAGAGAAATGAATGGAGAATACTGGGAGAAGATGGTAAACCATGTTGTGCTCCATTATGGTAAGAAAATACTCCTGCCACTTCCGGTCCGGACATTTCTGACAACGCTGAAATCTGTGAAATATATCTGGAAAGGTGTGCGCACACTTGCAAAATGCAGAATTGAAGTTCCGGTACTGGATGCAACGGCGATCGGTGTATCCATGCTCAGAGGTGACTTCAGTACAGCTTCTTCCGTAATGTTCCTTCTTGGCTTTGGTGAGATTCTTGAAGACTGGACACACAAAAAGTCTGTGGATGATCTGGCACGAAGCATGTCCCTGAATGTGAGCAAGGTATGGCTGATAACAGAGGATTCTGAAGTTCAGGTAGGAACAGATGAAATTAAACCTGGTGACAGAGTCCGTATACATATGGGAACCGTAATTCCGTTTGACGGTATTGTTACAGAAGGCGAGGCTATGGTAAATGAGGCGTCTCTAACAGGGGAATCCATGCCGGTGGCAAAACATGAATCCAGTTATGTATATGCCGGAACGGTTATGGAGGAAGGTGAACTTACCATTCGCGTAAAAGAAACTTCTGGCTCTACCAAGTTTGAAAAGATCGTAACCATGATCGAAGAGACTGAAAAACTGAAATCGGCAGTGGAGAGCAAAGCAGAACATCTTGCAGACAGACTGGTTCCGTATACACTTGCTGGTACAGCTCTTACATATGCACTCACACGAAATGTGACCAAGGCATTGTCTATTCTTATGGTTGATTTTTCCTGTGCATTGAAACTTGCAATGCCAATTTCTGTTCTTGCAGCGATACGTGAGGCAAATGCACATCATATTACGGTGAAGGGTGGAAAATTTCTGGAAGCAGTTGCTGAGGCAGATACGATTGTGTTTGATAAGACAGGAACACTGACGAAGGCACAGCCGACAGTTGTTGATGTAGTTTCCTTTAACGGTGATTCAAAAGAAAATCTTCTCAGACTTGCTGCATGCATGGAAGAACATTTTCCACATTCCATGGCAAAAGCAGTTATGGATGCTGCAAAAGAACGTGGCCTGACTCATGAAGAAATGCATTCAAAAGTTGAATATATTGTAGCTCACGGAATTTCAACAATGGTAGATGGAAGAAAAGCAATTATAGGAAGCCATCATTTTGTATTTGAAGATGAAAAATGTACAATTCCGGTCGGAAAGGAAGAATTGTTCAGAAATCTTCCGGAAGAATATTCTCATCTGTATCTTGGAATTGAAGGGAAACTTGCCGCGGTGATCTGCATTGAAGATCCGCTTCGCCCGGAGGCACCGGAGGTTGTAAAGGCACTGCGAAAAGCGGGGTTCACACAGATCGTTATGATGACAGGAGACAGTGACCGTACCGCAAAAGCAATTGCGGCGAGAGTCGGTGTCGATAAATATTATTCCGAAGTTCTCCCGGAAGACAAAGCTAAATTTGTAGAAGAAGCCAAAGCACAGGGCCGTAAAGTCCTGATGGTAGGTGATGGAATTAATGACTCTCCGGCGCTTTCTGCAGCAGATGTTGGTATTGCGATCAGTGATGGAGCAGAACTTGCAAGAGAAATTGCGGATATCACGATTGGGGCAGATGATTTGAGTGTCATGGTTACACTGAAGGAAATCAGCAATGGTCTGATGGATAAGATCCATAAGAATTACAGACGTATCGTTGGTATTAATGGAAGTCTGATCGCTCTTGGTGTAACAGGAGTGATTCAGCCGACTATGTCTGCATTGCTTCATAATACTTCAACTTTACTGATTGGTATGGACTCTATGAAATCTGTACTCTAAAGTCAGTTCAGAATATGAAAAGTTAATTAAAGAAAACTCTTGACAGCAAGTGAAAAGTATTGTACTATCATATTAGTTAGAAACAGCTAACAAATAAAAACTTACGGATATGGAAACATATCCGTAAATTTAAAACAATAGGTTAGACACAACTAATCAACGGGAGACTTAAGGATGTTAGAAGCTGAGATCATAGCACACTGTGCACCTACGCTGGCAGGAATCAAAACTGCAAATATGTTTACTTATACACCAATGAACAGAAATAAACTGTCCATGGAAATTGAAGAGGAAAACAGAAAACTGAATTGCAGAGGTGTTTTTGTGGAAGTGCTCAGAACAAGTGAATATAAGGCACTGGTCTATGTATACCGCAAAAAGAAACTGGAACAGGATCTGCAGTGTGAAGGTGCATGTGCTCTTTTGAAAGACTGCGGTTATGAATGTCAGGAGACAGATTGCTGTATTCGACAGCTTCAGGAGCGCTTTTTTGAAAAAGATGGTTTTCCACATGAAGTTGGGCTTTTTCTTGGGTATCCTCTTGATGACGTGACTGGATTTATTGAACAGAAAGGTAAAAATTATAAATGTTGCGGAATCTGGAAAGTATATGGAAATGAAAAGCAGACTCAGATGCTTTTCCGGAAACTGAAGAAATGTTCAGAAATCTACAGACGACTTTTTGCGGATGGAAGATCAATTCTTCAGCTGACTGTTGCAGCATAAACAGAAAGGATAAGGTAAATCAAAATGAGTAAAGTAGCAGTAGTATATTGGAGTTCAACAGGAAACACAGAAGCTATGGCAAATGCAGTAGCGGAAGGAGCAAAAGCAGCAGGTGCAGAAGTTATTTCTTTTGAATCAGCTGATTTTTCAGCAGATAAAGTAGATGAATTTGATGCAATCGCATTTGGATGCCCTGCAATGGGAGATGAAGTACTGGAAGAAGATGAATTTGAGCCAATGTTCAGCGAATGTGAGGCAAAGCTTTCTGGTAAAAAGATCGGTCTTTTCGGATCCTATGGATGGGGAGACGGAGAATGGATGCACAACTGGGAAGATAAATGCAAAGAAGATGGAGCAGTCCTGGTTGCTGATGGTGTGATTTGCCAGGAAGAGCCGGATGATGATGCAGTTGAAAGCTGTAAAGCACTTGGTAAAGCACTTGCATAATCTCAGATTATTTTATAGACAACAGAAATGTAACAGCAGAGAACCGGAAGCCGTCTGAATGGCTTCCGGTTTTTGTTTTATGAAAAATTACTTCTAATTCTGTCCAAATTTCTGCCATCCGTTCACAAAACTTACATAAATCTCTGCTAAGATAAAACAAAATAGAAAGTAAATGTTTGATGGAGGAATGAAAAATGGAAGCCCCAAAGATTCTTGTAGTAGATGATGAAAGTCGTATGCGTAAGCTTGTGAAGGATTTCCTTGAAAAGAAAAATTTCCATGTACTGGAAGCCGGAGATGGTGAGGAGGCAATGGATATTTTTTATGAAGAAAAAGATATAGCACTGTTGATCCTGGATGTCATGATGCCTAAGATGGATGGCTGGGAAGTATGTCGTGAGATCCGCAAAAACTCAAAAGTACCGATCATCATGCTCACTGCCAGAGGAGATGAACGTGATGAACTTCTTGGTTTTGATCTTGGTGTAGATGAATATATTTCCAAACCATTCAGCCCGAAGATCCTGGTTGCCAGAGTAGAAGCAATCCTTCGAAGAACCGGACAGGATGCCGGAAACGATGTGCTTTCTGCTGGTGGCATCGTGATTGACAAATCTGCTCATCAGGCAAGTGTTGACGGCAAACCAATGGAACTGAGCTTTAAGGAATTTGAACTTCTTACGTATTTCCTTGAAAATCAGGGAATTGCATTATCCAGAGAAAAAATCCTGAATTCTGTATGGAATTATGATTATTTTGGAGATGCCAGAACCATTGATACACATGTCAAAAAACTTAGAAGCAAAATGGGAGACAAGGGCGAATACATTAAGACTGTCTGGGGAATGGGTTATAAATTTGAGGTAGATGAAGCATGAAACAGAAGCATAACTCAGCAGAAAAATCAAGAAAAAAGAAATTTCATCCGCTGAGGAGACAGATTGAATTCTGGTTTATCGGATTATTGCTTTTGTCCATGGTGATCACAACAGTTATCAACGGTCTGTTTCTGGAACACTACTATATTAGTAAAAAAACGGATGTGCTTCAGGAGGCTGTGAAAAATCTGGAATCGTTGAAGATGACAACGGATTCTGACGGGAATTGTAATGCTGAGATCTCGGATGAAATGTTTAAAGACAGTTCAGAGAATAATCTTACCTGGGTGGTGATCACAGCAGATGGACAGACAGTATGTTCTGTCGGAAGTAATGAAGATCTTCTGGAGGCCCGACTGGTCGGTTATGCTTATGATCTGGATCAGAAAAAGGATGATCATGCAAAAACACTCCAGCAAAATGAGAATTATGTTATACAGCAGGTGAGGGACCGCTTTGCTGGAATGGAATATGTGGAGAGTTGGGGAGAACTCAAAAATGGCTGCTATTTTCTGATCCGAACGCCACTGGAGAGCATACGTGAGAGCGTTTCCATATCGAATAAATTTTATTTCTATGTTGGCATTTTGATCATTGTGATCAGTGGATTTGTGATCTGGTTTGTGACGAAGAGAATCACTCGTCCGATCAGTGAACTGACACATCTCTCCACGAAGATGAGTGAACTTGATTTTGAGGCCAAATATCAGAGCCATGCCGGAAATGAGATCGATGAGCTGGGAGAAAATTTCAACCGTATGTCTGAACAGTTGGAAAAGACGATTTCAGAGTTGAAATCTGCAAACAATGAATTACAGAAAGATATTGAGAATAAAGAACGAATCGATCAGATGAGACAGGAGTTCCTGAATAATGTTTCTCATGAGCTGAAAACTCCGATCGCGCTGGTTCAGGGATATGCAGAAGGACTGAAAGAAAATATTTCCGAAGATCCGGAAAGCCGGGAGTTTTACTGCGATGTTATCATGGATGAAGCATCTAAGATGAATAAGCTGGTTCGTAACCTTCTTACTTTGAATCAGCTGGAATCCGGAAGAGATGAAATGACCGTAGAACGCTTTGATATTGTCACTCTGATACGGGGAGTTCTGCAGTCTATGGATATCATGATCCAGCAAAAAGAGGCAAAGGTCGGCTTTGATGCAGAAAAGCCTGTCTATGTATGGGCAGATGAATTTAAAATTGAAGAAGTCGTGACAAATTATACAAGCAATGCATTGAATCATCTGGATGGAGAAAAAGAGATCGAGATCCGTGTCCTGACAGAGGAGAACCATGTGAAAGTAACGGTATTTAATACAGGTACACCGATACCGGAGGAAGATATCCCGAATCTCTGGAATAAATTCTACAAGGTAGATAAGGCGAGAACCAGAGAATATGGTGGCAGCGGTATTGGATTATCTATCGTTAAGGCGATTATGGAAGGTCTCCATCAGCAGTATGGAGTGCAGAACTATGATAATGGTGTGGAATTCTGGTTCACGTTAGACAGAAAGAATCAGTAAAACAGCACAAATCGAGACAGATGTAAAGAAATCGCTTTGCATCTGTCTTTTTTTGGGTTATACTGGAATAATATCAATGAAGACAGGATGTGAGAGACAAATGATAGGAATTATCGATTACGATGCGGGCAACATCAAAAGCGTAGAAAAAGCACTTGCATATATTGGGGAGGAGACGATCGTTTCCCGGGATCCAGAGGTGCTTTTAAAAGCAGATAAAGCGATCCTTCCGGGCGTTGGAAGCTTTGGACAGGCAATGGAGAATCTGCACAGATACAATCTGGTACCGGTCATTAAAGATATGGTAAAAAATAATACGCCGTTTCTTGGAATCTGTCTGGGACTGCAGCTGCTTTTTGAGAGCAGTGAAGAGACACCGGGAGTAGAGGGTATTGGTATTCTGAAAGGAAAAATTCTGAGAATTCCACCGGCAGAAGGACTTAAGATTCCGCATATGGGATGGAATTCGCTGCATCTGCAGAATAACGGAAGACTGTTTCAGGGAATTCCAGAGGACACATATGTATATTTTGTACATTCCTATTATCTGCATGCAGAAGAACCGGAGATCGTAAAGGCAGTGACAGACTACAGCACAACAATCCATGCATCTGTTGAAAAGGGAAATGTATTTGCATGCCAGTTCCATCCGGAGAAGAGCAGCAGATACGGCCTCAAGATCCTGGAAAATTTTGCGAAACTGGAAAAGGAGGGGAACTGATATGTTTACCAAGAGAATCATTCCCTGTCTGGATGTCAATAAAGGCCGGGTGGTTAAGGGCGTTAATTTTGTGGACCTGAAAGATGCCGGTGATCCGGTTGAGATTGCAAAAGCATATGATGCAGCAGGAGCAGATGAGCTGGTTTTCCTGGATATCACAGCATCCTGTGAAGAACGTGATACGGTAGTTGATATGGTGCGTAAAGTAGCTGCCTGTGTATTTATTCCATTTACGGTTGGCGGAGGAATTCGTACCGTGGATGATTTTAAGAAGCTTCTCCGGGAGGGTGCAGATAAGATTTCTGTGAATTCTGCTGCAATAGACCGTCCGGAGCTGATTCGTGAAGCAGCAGAGAAATTCGGCAGTCAGTGTGTAGTGCTTGCTATAGATGCCAAGAGAAGACCGGGAGGTGGCTGGAATATCTACAAACATGGCGGACGTCTTGATACAGGATTGGATGCGATTGAATGGGCCAAAAAGGCAGAGGCACTGGGAGCAGGGGAAATCCTTCTTACCAGCATGGACTGTGATGGAACAAAATCGGGTTATGACATCGAACTGACACGTGCAATTTCAGATGCAGTCAGCATTCCGGTTATTGCCTCCGGTGGAGCCGGGACTCTGGAACATTTTTATGATGCTCTGACAGAGGGTGGCGCAGATGCAGCACTTGCAGCATCTTTATTCCATTATAAAGAACTGGAGATCAGTCAGGTGAAAGATTATCTGGCAGACAGAGGAATCTCCGTAAGAAGATAAGAGGTGAAAGAAACATGGCTCCTTTATCAGGAGAATGGCTGGAAGCATTGAAAGGCGAATTCCATCAGCCATATTATGCGAAACTATACAAAACAGTGATGCAGGAATATCAGACACACAAGATCTTTCCTCCGGCAGATGATATGTTTAATGCATTTCATTTCACACCACTAAGTCAGGTAAAAGTTGTGATTCTCGGACAGGATCCGTATCACAATGATGGACAGG
The DNA here is from genome assembly GCF_020558815.1 of Blautia sp. 210820-DFI.6.14. NCBI lineage: Bacteria > Bacillati > Bacillota > Clostridia > Lachnospirales > Lachnospiraceae > Blautia > Blautia sp. 210820-DFI.6.14. The sequence goes on along the minus strand of NZ_JAJCKS010000008.1, from coordinate 89,269 downwards.
CCCATGGGTTATGTTTCTCTGTAAAAAGAGATGTAGAGATCCCGCCATCGCTGGTTAATATCTATCAGGAACTCCATGATGATCTGGGATGCTATATCCCGGATAACGGTTATCTGGAAAAATGGGCCAGACAGGGTGTTTTAATGCTTAACACGGTCCTGACTGTGCGGGCGCATCAGGCGAATTCTCACAGAGGTATTGGATGGGAGCAGTTTACCGATGCTGCAATTGGTATTCTGAATGAGCAGGATCGTCCAATTGTATTTCTCCTTTGGGGAAGACCGGCACAGATGAAAAAATCTATGCTGACTAATCCGAAACATCTGATTCTGGAAGCACCGCATCCGAGTCCGCTCTCTGCATACAGAGGATTTTTTGGATGCAGACATTTCAGCAAAACAAATGAATTTCTGATTCAGAATGGTTTGGAGCCGATCGACTGGCAGATTGAAAATAAAGAACAGCAGGAAATTAAGGAGTAAACATGAACCAGAAGAACAACTTAGTAAAAAATGCATCTTTCTTGATGGTTGCGGCAATGATCTCCAAGGTCATCGGTCTTCTTTATAAGAGCCCGCTTTCATCAATTGTAGGCAATATGGGAATGGGATATATCAGCCTTGCCCAGAATGCATATATGATTCTTCTGATGATTGCATCCTTCAGCATTCCGCAGGCAGTTTCCAAACTGATCTCAGAACGAATTGCTTTAAAAGATTACAAAAATGCCCAGAAGATTTTTCATGGATCTCTGATCTATGCGGCAATCGTAGGTGGAATCGTAGCACTGGTGTGTTTATTTGGGGCAAGATTTATTATTCCGAGCAATCAGCCGAATGCAGTACTGGCATTGCAGATCTTATCACCAACGATTTTCCTTTCCGGAATCCTGGGTGTATACAGAGGATATTTTCAGGCATACCGTAATATGATGCCAACTTCGATCTCGCAGATACTGGAACAGATTTTTAATGCGGCAGTCAGTCTGATCGCAGCCTGGATGTTCATTAAATATTTTGCCGATGGTACAGATGGAAGTGTGGCAAAATGGGGAGCCGCCGGATCTACTGTTGGTACGACAGCAGGTGTCGTGATCGCACTGTTGTTTATGCTCCTGGTATATGGTGTTAATCGGAATGCGATCAAATGCAGAGTCAGACATGATCATTATCATGATGAGGAGTCTTATGGCGAGATTCTGAAGCTGATTATTCTGATCGTTTCTCCAATCATCCTGAGCTCATTTATCTATAATATTAATGGTTATCTGAATGGAGTTCTGTATTCTGAGATCATGGGAAAACATGGTGTAAATGCAGATATGATCAGTATGATGTATGCAGAATATGCGACCTACTTTATGAGTATTATCAATATTCCTTTGACGCTTTCAAGTGCAGCACCGACTTCGATGATCCCGGAGGTATCTGCACTGTATGCAACGGGAGATATTGATGAAACAAGGAGAAGAGTGGACCAGACCGTGCAGTTGTCCATGTTCATTTCTATTCCATGTGCGGTAGGACTGGCAGTGCTTGCACAGCCAATCGTATCACTGCTGTTTGGAGGAACAAATGGTGTGGCCGGAAAGCTTTTGATGCTTGGATCCTTTACGATACTTCTGAATGGAATGTCCAACATTTCCAATGGAGTACTTCAGGGAATTGGTAAACCGAAGATCCCTATGATCACAGCAGCAGTTGCACTGGTTGTAGATGTGATTGTAGTTGTTGCGCTTCTGATGTTCACAGACCTGGGTATTTATGCATTGCTGGTTGCTATGATCGTGTATGCAATCGTTGTATGCGTGATGAATGATTTCTTTATGAAAAAATATCTGGAATATAAGAACCCATGGAAGGCGGCTTACGTAAGTCCGCTGATCGCTTCTGCAGTGATGGGTGTCGTGGCAGCTGGTGTTTATTATGGCTTTCATGCAATCTTACCATCTAATATCATCTGCCTGGGTGTATCGATCATTCTGGCAGCAGCAGCGTATTTTCTGGTTTATATCCTGGTTGATAAGACAGCATCCGAGCGGCTTTCCAGAATGCCTGGCGGGGCATATCTTGTTCGAATTGCACAGAGAATCAGAAGATAAGGGAAAACAAGTTTTTCAAATGATAAAATACGGAAAATACAGGATATCTGTTGGGTATTTCAACAGATATCCTTTTTTGTTATAAAATTTGACACTCAAATTAATTTGGGGAATGAATATGCGACAAATTGTGAAACTTGGTCATTGTCATTTGTAAAACTTTGTCGTATAATGTTACGGAATTCGGTTTTTGAGAAATACTTTTTAATAAGAAAGAACACGTTTATTCATATCTGTAGATATACAGTTTTGACGAGGAGGTCGATTTATTGAATACATATACATTGGGAATTGATATCGGATCTACTACAGTAAAGATCGCGATTCTTGATGAAAATGACAGGCTTTTGTTTGCGGACTATGAACGTCATTTTGCGAACATTCAGGAGACACTGGCAGATCTTCTGGAAAAAGCAGAAAAGCAGCTTGGAGAAATGACATTATGTCCTGTAATTACAGGATCCGGTGGACTGACACTTGCGAATCATCTGGAGATTCCGTTTGTGCAGGAAGTTATTGCCGTGTCTACATCTCTTCAGAAGATGGCTCCGCAGACAGATGTTGCTATTGAGCTTGGCGGAGAAGATGCCAAGATCATTTATTTTGAAGGCGGTAATATTGAACAGCGAATGAACGGTATCTGTGCCGGCGGTACAGGTTCCTTTATTGACCAGATGGCATCCCTGCTTCAGACGGATGCACCTGGCCTGAATGAATATGCAAAGAATTATAAAGCTCTTTATCCGATCGCTGCCCGTTGTGGTGTGTTTGCGAAGACAGATATCCAGCCGCTGATCAACGAGGGTGCAACGAAGGAAGACCTGTCAGCATCTATTTTCCAGGCGGTTGTCAATCAGACAATCTCCGGACTGGCATGTGGTAAGCCGATCCGTGGACATGTAGCATTCCTTGGTGGTCCGCTGCATTTCCTTTCTGAATTAAAGAAAGCATTCATCCGTACACTGAAGCTGGATGATGAACATACGATCGTACCGGAGAATTCTCATCTGTTCGCAGCAATCGGTTCTGCACTGAATGCAAAGGAAGATGTTACTGTTTCGCTGACAGAACTGAAAGACAGACTTCGTCATTCCATTAAAATGGATTTCGAAGTAGAGCGTATGGATCCGTTGTTTGCAACAGAAGAGGACTATGAGGAGTTTAATAAACGCCAGTCATCTTATAAAGTTGCTACAGGTGATCTTGCTTCTTATAAGGGGAACTGTTATCTCGGTATCGATGCAGGTTCCACTACGACTAAGACAGCCCTGGTAGGCGAGGATGGAAGTCTTCTGTATTCTTTCTACAGTAATAATAACGGAAGCCCACTGAAAACAGCAATCCGCTCAATTCAGGAGATTTATTCAAAACTTCCGAAAGATGCCAGAATTGCTTATGCATGTTCTACCGGTTATGGCGAGGCACTGATCAAAGCAGCACTTCTTCTGGACGAGGGAGAAGTTGAGACGGTTTCTCATTATTATGCAGCAGCATTCTTTGATCCGGAAGTTGACTGTATTCTGGATATTGGTGGTCAGGATATGAAATGTATCAAGATCAAGAACCAGACGGTTGACAGTGTACAGCTGAATGAAGCTTGTTCTTCCGGTTGTGGATCTTTTATTGAAACATTTGCCAAATCTCTGAATTACAGTGTACAGGATTTTGCAAAAGCTGCGCTTTATGCAAAACATCCGATCGATCTTGGAACCCGTTGTACGGTATTTATGAACTCCAAGGTAAAACAGGCACAGAAGGAAGGAGCAGAGGTATCTGATATTTCTGCAGGTCTTGCATATTCGGTTATTAAGAATGCTCTTTACAAAGTTATCAAAGTTTCAGATGCGACAGAACTTGGTAAGCATATCGTTGTACAGGGTGGTACCTTCTATAATGATGCAGTCCTTCGAAGCTTTGAACGTATTGCCAACTGTGAAGCAATCCGTCCGGATATCGCCGGCATCATGGGGGCATTTGGTGCAGCATTGATCGCGCGCGAGCGTTATGAAGATGGCAAAGAAACAACCATGCTCTCTATTGACAAGATCAATGAACTGAAATATACAACTTCTATGGCGAATTGCCGTGGATGTACCAATAACTGTCGTCTGACGATCAACAAGTTTACCGGAGGACGTCAGTTTGTCAGTGGTAATCGTTGTGAGCGAGGAATTGGTAAAGAGAAGAACAAGGATCATGTTCCGAACCTTTATGAATATAAATATAAGAGACTGTTTTCTTATGAACCGTTAAGCCCGGATCAGGCAACAAGAGGACAGGTGGGAATTCCACGAGTCCTGAATATGTTTGAAAACTATCCGTTCTGGTATACATTCTTTACGAAACTGAAATACGAAGTGGTACTTTCACCGACTTCTACCAGAAAGATATATGAACTGGGTATTGAATCTATCCCGAGTGAATCAGAATGTTATCCGGCAAAACTGGCACATGGTCATATAAGCTGGCTGATTAAAAAAGGTGTGAAGTTTATTTTCTATCCATGTGTGCCATATGAGCGTAATGAATTTCCAGATGCAGTAAATCATTACAACTGCCCGATCGTTACATCCTATGCAGAAAATATCAAGAACAATGTGGATGAACTGAAAGATCCGAGCATTAAATTTATGAATCCGTTTATGGCATTTACGACAGAAGCAATTCTGACGGATCGCCTGGTTGAAGTGTTTAAGGATATTCCGGCAGAAGAGGTCAAAGCAGCGGCACATGCAGCATGGGAAGAACTTGCACAGGTGCGTAAGGATGTGCAGAAGAAGGGAGAAGAAACCCTTCGGTACCTGAAAGAGACGGGACGTAGAGGAATCGTTCTTGCCGGTCGTCCGTATCATATTGATCCGGAAATTCATCATGGCATTCCGGATCTGATCAACAGCTATGGAATTGCGGTATTAACAGAGGATTCTGTGTCTCATCTTGCAAAGGTAGAGAGACCGATTCGTGTTAATGACCAGTGGATGTATCATTCGCGTCTGTATGCGGCAGCGAACTTTGTAAAAACACAGGATAATCTGGATCTGATCCAGCTGAATTCCTTTGGATGTGGTCTGGATGCCGTTACGACAGATGAGGTTTATGAGATCCTGGATGGCAGCGGAAAGATTTATACCTGCCTCAAGATTGATGAGGTAAACAACCTTGGTGCGGCAAGAATCCGTGTGCGTTCTCTGATCGCTGCACTTCGTGCAAAAGAGGCGCAGCACAAGGAGCGTGAGATCAAACCGTCTTCTATTGAAAAGGTTGTATTTACAAAGCAGATGCGTAAGGATTATACGATCCTGTGCCCACAGATGTCACCGTTTCATTTTGGAATTTTACAGGCAGCCTTTAATACCTGTGGTTATCATCTGGAAGTTCTTCCGAATGATAATAAGCATGCTGTTGATGTTGGCCTGAAATATGTAAATAATGATGCATGCTATCCGTCTCTGATGGTAGTCGGACAGGTTATGGATGCTCTTCTTTCCGGTAAATATGACCTTAATAAGACGGCCGTTATTATGTCTCAGACAGGCGGTGGCTGTCGCGCATCCAACTATATTGCATTTATCCGCCGTGCCCTCAAGAAAGCAGGCATGGAGCAGGTGCCGGTTATTTCCATTAACTTAAGTGGGCTGGAGAGCAATCCGGGATTCAAACTGACACTTCCACTGATCAAACGTGTCTGCTATGGTGCAGTGTTTGGTGATATTCTGATGAAGTGCGTATATCGTATGCGTCCATATGAACTGGAGCCGGGAATCGTCAATCGTAAACACAAGATCTGGGAACAGAGAGTAATCTCATTCCTGGAAGGCAGCAGTGTCAGCCATGGACAGTTTAAGAAGATGTGTCGTGAGATGGTACATGAATTTGACCTGATTCCGATCAGCGATGAAAAGAAACCGCGAGTTGGTATTGTTGGAGAAATCCTTGTCAAATTCCTTCCGGCTGCAAACAATCATCTGGCAGAACTTCTGGAAGCAGAAGGCGCTGAGGCAGTCTGCCCGGATCTGATCGACTTTATCAATTACTGTTTCTATAACCAGAACTTCAAATGTGAATTCCTTGGATTTAAGAAAAATAAAGCAACGATCGCAAACTGGGGAATCAAAGCGATTGAATGGCTGCGTGGACCGGCGAACGAAGCTCTTGCACAGAGCCGTCACTTTACACCGGCTGCTAATGTTGCCAATCTGGCAAAGATGGCATCACCGATCGTATCTCCGGGTAATCAGACTGGTGAGGGATGGTTCCTGACCGGTGAGATGATGGAACTGATTCACGGTGGTGTACCGAATATTGTATGTATTCAGCCGTTTGCGTGTCTGCCGAACCATATTGTAGGTAAGGGTGTTATCAAAGCAATCCGCAGAGAACATCCGGAAGCCAATATCGTGGCAATCGATTATGATCCTGGAGCAAGTGAGGTTAACCAGCTGAACAGAATTAAGCTGATGCTGTCAACGGCACAGAAGAATCTGAAAAAGGAATTAAAATAATAAAGCAAAATAATAAATCTGTGAAAGGCAAGGTACGTGAAATAAATGTGTACCTTGTCTTTTTTGGTATCTTTTTAAATAATCTATGGACTAGGGTACTGAAAAGTGTGATAATTATATTAGAAACATAGCTTGATTTTTTATGCTGGCGAAGGGGTGGTGCAAATGAAAAGGAATCAAAAAAGATTTGTAATTGTGTTTCTGGCAGTCATATTTATGCTTGGTATGTCGGTACAGGTATCGGCAGGAAGTAAGGTTATGTACGTCGGACAGACATACAGGATTAATGTGTCTGGTAATTATAAATGGAGCAGTGCAAATAAGAGAATTTTGCGAGTAAAGGGAAAGAAGATCACACCGCGAAAGGTTGGAAAAACCTATATAAGAGGAATCAGAAAGGTAAAAGGAAAAAAAATTGTAAAGAGGATTTGGATCGTTGTTAAGAATCCATATATAAACAAGAAAAGAGTGACGCTGGCTTCAGGAAAACAGTTGAAACTGAAGGTGACGGGCACAAAGGTACTTAGATGGAAATCATCTGATAAAAGGATTGCAACAGTATCATCTGCAGGAATTGTTAAGGGGAAAAAGGGTGGAACTGTCAGGATAACAGCGACAGGGAAGAATAAGAAGAAATACACTTGTATTGTTAAGGTAAAGGCTGTGCAAAAGAAAACAGTAGCAGTGCCAACAGCGACACCGGTACCGACTGCAACTCCGACACCGATTCCGGCTCCAAATGCTTATCTGATCGGACATCGCGGGTACAAAACAACTGCACCGGAGAATACATTTGCCTCGTTCAGAACTGCAGTTGCAAAAGGATATAAAGCAATCGAGACAGATGTTCGATTTACTTCGGACAAAGTTCCGGTGCTTTTGCATAATGCAACAATAAATAAAACATCGAATGGACAGGGCTATATTTCCGCAATGACCTATGAGGAAGCCAGGACATATGATTTTGGTTCCTGGATGGGAGAAGCGTATGCGGGTGAACAGATTCCAAATTTTAAAGAATTTATTGAATTCTGTAAAGCAAATTTCGTACATCCTTATATTGAACTGAAAAAGGATGCTTCGACAAACTATGAAGACATACAGGGACTATATGAGATCGTCTGTACAGAGGGCATGCAGCAGAATGTATCCTGGTTTTCTTTTGATTATGATTATATGCTCTGGATGAAAGAAATCGCACCGACAGCAGACATAGGAATTGTACTTCCAGGCAAAGCATCTTTGGGTATTACGGAAGATGTCTTTGGAAAACTTGAAAATCTGAAGACAGGAATAAATACTGTTTTCGTAAGTGATTATGCAAGAAAGATATCTCCTGCAGTACTCTTAAGATGCAAAGAGGAAGAAATTAATCTTGTGGCTCGTGATATCACCAGCGTGGAGGAATGGTATGCCCTGGATCCGTATTATAGGGCGGCATTTGCCGATGCAGTGTGAGGAACATTTTTCTTTACCATTTTTACTCTGTCTGGTATACTTAGAACCAAACGCAATATCATATAAGAACAGAAAGAGGAATAATAATGGCAAAATATACATTAATGAAAACGGAGGGCCGTGCGAAGCGTGCTCAGTTTGAGACTGTCCATGGTACGATCCAGACCCCGGTATTCATGAACGTAGGAACGATCGGCGCAATAAAAGGTGCTGTTTCCACACAGGACCTTTATGATATTGGAACACAGGTGGAGCTGTCTAATACCTATCATTTGCATGTGCGTCCAGGTGACAAAGTAGTGAAGCAGCTTGGCGGACTTCACAAATTTATGAATTGGGAGCGCCCAATCCTTACTGACTCCGGCGGATTTCAGGTCTTTTCCCTTGCAAAACTCCGCAAGATCAAAGAAGAAGGTGTACATTTCCAGTCACATATTGACGGACACAAGATTTTTATGGGACCGGAAGAAAGCATGCAGATTCAGTCCAATCTCGGTTCTACCATAGCTATGGCATTTGATGAGTGCCCGAGCAGTGTGGCAGACAGAGATTATGTACAGAAATCCGTTGAGCGTACTACCCGCTGGCTTGCACGCTGCAAGACTGAAATGGCACGTCTCAACAGTCTGCCGGATACCATCAATAAAGAACAGCTTCTTTTTGGCATCAACCAGGGAGCTGTATACGAAGATATCCGTATTGAGCATGCAAGGGAAATTGCGAAGATGGATCTCGACGGTTATGCAGTTGGCGGATTGGCAGTCGGTGAAACACATGAGGAAATGTATCGTATCCTTGATGCAGTTGTACCATATCTTCCACAGGACAAACCAACCTACCTCATGGGAGTCGGAACACCGGCCAATATCCTTGAGGGTGTAGAACGTGGTATTGACTTTTTTGACTGTGTATATCCAAGCCGTAACGGACGTCATGGACATGTATACACCAATCATGGCAAAATGAATATGTTCAATGCGAAATATGAACTGGATACACGTCCGATCGAAGAAGGCTGTGGCTGTCCGGCATGCCGTCATTACAGCAGAGCTTATATCCGTCATCTTCTCAAAGCGAAAGAAATGCTTGGAATGCGTCTCTGTGTTCTGCACAATCTGTATTTCTACAATCATATGGTGGAAGAGATTCGTGATGCACTGGATGAAGGCAGATTTGCAGATTACAAAAAGATGCGTCTGGAAGGATTTGCAGCCGGAGAGCAGAAATAATAAAACAGTCTCTGAATTATAGACAGAAATAATACAAAATGCTGAAAAACACTTGAAGTAACAGGCATTTTTGTGTATGATAATGTATAGTGTTCCTGAAAAAGGAATGTAAGTCAGTAAACAGGAGGAATCTTAAATGAACGAAAGTACCGCAAGCATGGGTATGATGATTTTATGGATGGTTGTAATCTTTGGAGTTATGTACTTCCTGATGATCCGTCCGCAGAAGAAAGAGCAGAAGAGACTTCAGGCAATGCTCAACAGCATGGAAGTCGGTGACAGCATTGTTACCACAGGCGGCTTCTATGGAGTGATCATCGACATGACTGAAGAAGATGTGATCGTAGAATTCGGCAATAACAAGAACTGCCGTATCCCAATGAGAAAACAGGCTATTGCAGAAGTGGAGAAGGCAGAGCAGGCATCCGCATAACTGCAAATAAGAAAGTAAGTGCTGCGTCAGATGCAGCACTTCTTTTTTTGGAAGATTTTATTTAAGGAAATGTGCTTATATCAATCTTATATCAATACGTTCTAACTTTTACGTAGTAAAGGGTTGAAAAGTATAAAAAAGTGCGTTATTATAATAACAATATTCGCAACGAAAGGACTCTGCTTAAGTTTCGTGTGATGCAGAGAGAGGAAATGAAGAAATGGAATACAAGATCGCATTGATTCCGGGAGATGGAATTGGACCGGAAATCGTCAGTGAAGCAAAAAAGGTTCTTGATAAAGTATGTGAAAAATATCATCATACATTTACTTATTCAGAGGTGCTCCTCGGTGGAGCTTCTATCGACGTTCACGGTGTCCCGCTCACAGATGAGGCAATTGCCACTGCAAAAGCTTCAGATGCAGTTCTGATGGGCTCCATCGGAGGTGACGCAAAGACATCTCCATGGTACAAACTGGAACCATCCAAACGTCCGGAGGCAGGACTTCTTGCGATTCGTAAGGCATTAAATCTCTTTGCAAACCTTCGTCCGGCATATCTTTATAAGGAACTGGAAGAAGCATGCCCGATCAAGAAAGAAGTGATCGGAGAGAACGGATTTGACATGATCATTGTTCGTGAACTGACTGGTGGTCTTTACTTTGGAGAAAGAAAAACAATCGAAGAAAACGGAGTAAAGAAAGCAATCGATACACTTTCCTATAATGAAAATGAAATTCGCCGTATTGCAATCAAAGCTTTTGACATTGCAATGAAGAGAAGAAAAAAAGTCACAAGTGTAGACAAAGCAAACGTTCTGGATTCTTCCAGACTCTGGAGAAAAGTTGTAGAAGAAGTTGCAAAGGACTATCCGGAAGTCACACTGGAGCATATGCTGGTTGATAACTGTGCAATGCAGCTGGTGCATGATCCGGCACAGTTTGATGTTATCCTGACAGAGAATATGTTCGGTGATATTTTGTCTGATGAAGCAAGTATGGTAACAGGTTCTATCGGAATGCTTTCTTCTGCAAGTCTTAACGAGACGAAATTCGGTCTGTATGAGCCAAGTCATGGATCTGCACCGGACATCGCAGGACAGAATAAAGCAAACCCGATCGCAACAATCCTTTCAGCAGCAATGCTGCTTCGTTATTCTCTGAATCTTGATGAAGAAGCAGATGCAGTAGAAGTAGCCGTACAGAAGGTACTGACAGACGGATACCGCACCGGTGATATTATGTCTGAAGGCTGCAAAAAAGTCGGAACAAAAGAAATGGGGGATCTGATCGCAGCAGCAGTATAATTGCTTTGTACAGAACAATCCGTAAGTATCGTACAGATTAAGTAAAGAGGAGATAAGAAAATGAGAAGTGACGCAGTAAAAACAGGCTCACAACAGGCACCTCATCGTTCCCTGTTTAATGCCCTTGGATTAACAAAAGAAGAAATGGAACGTCCGTTAGTCGGAATCGTAAGTTCTTATAATGAGATCGTACCTGGACATATGAATCTGGACAAGATCGTAGCAGCTGTAAAACAGGGTGTTGCAATGGCTGGTGGTACACCAATCGTATTCCCGGCAATCGCTGTTTGTGACGGTATTGCAATGGGACATGTCGGAATGAAATATTCTCTGGTAACAAGAGATCTGATCGCAGATTCTACAGAAGCAATGGCAATGGCACATCAGTTTGATGCACTGGTCATGGTTCCGAACTGTGACAAAAACGTACCTGGACTTCTGATGGCAGCTGCCAGAATCAATGTTCCTACTGTATTTGTAAGTGGCGGTCCAATGATGGCAGGTCATATCCATGGACACAAGACAAGTCTTTCCAGTATGTTTGAAGCTGTCGGATCCTATGCAGCAGGCAAGATTTCAGAAGAAGAACTGACAGAATTTGAGAACAAAACATGTCCTACATGTGGATCTTGTTCCGGTATGTACACTGCAAACTCCATGAACTGCCTGACTGAGGTCCTCGGTATGGGACTTCGTGGAAACGGAACCATTCCGGCGGTATATTCCGAACGTATCCGTCTTGCAAAACATGCAGGTATGCAGGTTATGGAAATGTACCGCAGAAACATCCGTCCGAGAGATATCATGACAAAAGAAGCAATCCTGAATGCACTGACTGTAGATATGGCACTTGGATGCTCTACCAACAGTATGCTTCATCTTCCGGCAATTGCGCATGAAGTGGGAATGGATTTTGATATCAGCTTTGCAAATGAGATCAGTGAAAAAACCCCGAATCTCTGTCATCTTGCACCGGCAGGCCCGACATATATGGAAGACCTGAATGAAGCAGGCGGTGTTTATGCAGTAATGAATGAACTGAATAAGAAGGGCCTTCTTCATACAGAATGCATGACTGTAACAGGAAAAACAGTAGGCGAAAATATTAAAAACTGTGTAAATCTCAATCCGGAAGTTATCCGTCCAATCGACAATCCATACAGTCAGACAGGTGGACTTGCAGTACTGAAAGGAAATATCGCACCAGATGGTGGCGTTGTAAAACGTTCCGCAGTTGTAGAAGAAATGATGGTTCATGAGGGACCTGCGAGAGTGTTTGACAGCGAAGACGATGCGATCAAAGCTATCAAAGGTGGTAAGATCGTAGCCGGAGATGTGGTTGTTATCCGTTATGAAGGACCAAAAGGCGGCCCGGGAATGAGAGAGATGCTGAATCCTACTTCTGCAATTGCTGGTATGGGACTTGGTTCATCGGTTGCTCTGATCACAGACGGACGTTTCAGTGGTGCATCCAGAGGTGCCTCTATTGGACATGTCTCACCAGAAGCAGCTGTAGGTGGTCCGATTGCCCTGATCGAAGAAGGAGATATCATCAGTATCAATATTCCGGAACTGAAACTGGAAGTCAAAGTTTCTGATGAAGAGATGGCAGCAAGAAAAGCAAAATGGCAGCCGCGTGAACCAAAGATCACAACCGGATATCTTGCAAGATATGCTGCAATGGTTACCTCAGGCAACAGAGGAGCAATCCTTGAAGTGCCAAAAGCAAAATAAGAGAAAAGTGATTATTTGATAAACATTAGGAGGAAATACGATGCAGCTTACAGGTGCAGAGATCATCATTGAATGCCTGAAAGAACAGAAGGTAGATACTGTTTTTGGCTATCCGGGTGGAGCAATCCTTAACGTTTATGATGCTCTCTATAAACATAGTGATGAGATTCAGCATATTCTGACATCTCATGAACAGGGTGCTTCTCATGCGGCAGACGGTTATGCCCGTGCTACTGGAAAAGTCGGGGTATGCCTGGCAACTTCAGGACCTGGGGCTACGAATCTGGTTACAGGTATTGCTACAGCTTATATGGATTCCGTTCCGGTTGTGGCAATCACGGCGAATGTTGGCAAACCACTTCTTGGAAGAGATTCTTTCCAGGAAGTAGATATTGCAGGAATCGTTATGCCGATTACAAAACACAGCTTTATTGTAAAAGACATCACAATGCTGGCAGACACACTCCGCAAGGCATTTTACATTGCCAAGAGCGGACGTCCGGGTCCGGTACTGGTTGATGTGACAAAAGATGTGACAGCAGCTACTTATGAATATTCCGTACGCCGTCCGGCTACGATCAATCGTGAAGTTGAAACGATTCGTAAGGAAGATCTTGAAACTGCTGCACAGATGATCGAAGAAGCAAAGAAACCATATATTTTCGTCGGTGGTGGTTCTGTTATTTCCGGTGCTTCCAAAGAAATCAGTGAGCTGGCACATAAGATCCAGGCACCGGTTTGCGACAGTCTTATGGGAAAAGGTGCTTTTTCAGGGGAAGATCCACTGTATACCGGAATGCTTGGTATGCATGGAACAAAGACTTCCGACCTTGGTGTAACTCAGTGTGACCTGTTGATCGTATTAGGTGCACGCTTCAGCGACCGTGTTACAGGAAATGCAAAGACATTTGCGAAACAGGCAAAGATCCTGCAGATTGATGTGGATGCGGCCGAAATTAATAAGAATGTTTTGGTAGATGTGTCAGTAATCGGAGATGTAAGAGAAGTTCTTCGCAGACTTCTTGAAATGATCCCGGAAGAACAGCATCCGGAATGGATCGAACATATTCAGGAGATGAAAGCAAAATATCCTCTGACTTATGATCATTCCCAGCTTACCGGACCATATATTATAGAGAAACTCTATGAAATCACTAAAGGTGACGCAATTATTTCAACAGATGTCGGTCAGCATCAGATGTGGTCAGCGCAGTACTTCAAGTACAAAGAACCACGTACATTCCTGACTTCCGGTGGTCTCGGAACAATGGGATACGGACTTGGAGCTGCGATTGGTGCAAAGATGGGGAGACCGGACAAAACAGTTGTCAACATTGCCGGCGATGGCTGTTTCAGAATGAACATGAATGAAATCGCGACAGCAGTACGCTGCCATAAACAGCTTTTACAGATTGTTATGAACAATCATGTGCTGGGTATGGTACGTCAGTGGCAGACCTTATTCTATGACCACAGATATTCACACACCGTTCTTGACGATGCCGTGGATTTTGTGAAAATATCTGAGGGCATGGGAGCGAAAGCATTCCGTGTCACGAAGATGGAAGAAGTAGAGCCGGCGATCCGTAAGGCACTGGCTATGGACGAACCTGTAGTACTGGATTGCTGGATCGATCAGGATCTCAGTGTATTTCCTATGGTACCTGCAGGCGCAAGTCTGAATGAAGTTTTTGATGAGGAGGATATGAAGAACAATGAGCAGAGTGTATAATTTTTCTGCAGGACCGGCTGTACTGCCGGAACCTGTGCTGAAAGAAGTAGCAGACGAGATGATGGATTACCAGGGAACTGGAATGTCCGTCATGGAGATGAGCCACAGAAGCCCGGAGTTTCAGAAGATCATTGATGATGCAGAGCAGGATCTCAGAGATCTGATGAAGATACCGGACAATTACAAGGTATTATTCCTTCAGGGCGGTGCTTCTCAGCAGTTTGCCATGATTCCAATGAACCTGATGAAAAACAGAGTTGCTGACTATATTGTTACCGGTCAGTGGGCAAAAAAAGCATATCAGGAAGCACAGAAGTATGGAAAGGTAAATAAGATTGCATCTTCTGAGGACAAAACTTTCTCTTATATTCCGGATTGCAGCGACCTTCCGATCAGCCCGGATGCAGATTATGTATACATTTGTGAAAATAATACAATTTACGGAACAAAATTCAAAACACTTCCGAATACAAAAGGCAAAACTCTGGTAGCAGATGTTTCCTCCTGTTTCTTATCTGAGCCTGTAGATGTAAGTAAATATGGCATTATCTACGGCGGTGTTCAGAAAAATATCGGACCTGCAGGCATGGTTATTGCAATCATTCGTGAGGATCTTATTACAGAGGATGTTCTTCCGGGAACACCAACCATGCTTACATACAAAACACATGCAGATGCAGGATCTCTCTACAATACTCCGAATGCTTACTGCATTTATGTATGCGGCAAAGTTTTCAAATGGCTCAAAGCGATGGGCGGACTGGAAGAAATGCAGAAGAGAAATATCGAGAAAGCAAAGATCCTTTATGATTATCTGGATCAGAGCAAACTCTTCAAAGGTACTGTAGAGCCAAATTCCCGTTCTCTGATGAATGTTCCTTTTGTAACAGGTGACAAAGATATGGATGCCAAATTTGTAAAAGAAGCAAAAGCAGCAGGTCTTGTAAACCTTAAAGGCCACAGAACAGTTGGTGGTATGCGTGCAAGTATCTACAATGCTATGCCAAAAGAAGGCGTCGAAGCGCTTGTTGCATTCATGAAAAAATTCGAGGAGGAAAATGTATAATGTTCCAGTATAAATGCCTCAACCCTATATCCCAGACAGGCCTTGGCCTGTTTGGTGAGGAGTACAAACAGACAGAAGAATTAAATGATGCCGATGCAGTTCTGGTAAGAAGTGCAAAGATGCATGATATGGAGCTTCCTGAGAACGTTAAGGTTATTGCCCGTGCAGGCGCAGGTGTTAATAATATTCCGGTTGAGCAGTGTGCAGAAAATGGTATCGTGGTATTTAATACTCCAGGTGCCAATGCAAATGGTGTGAAAGAGCTTGTTCTTGCCGGCATGCTTCTGGCTTCCCGTGATATCGTTGGAGGTATCGAATGGGTTGCTCATGAAGAGGACAAAGAACATATCGACAAACTGGCTGAAAAACAGAAAAAGCAGTTTGCCGGATGTGAGATCAGTGGAAAGAAACTTGGTATCATCGGTCTTGGTGCGATTGGAGCTATGGTTGCAAATTCTGCAACACATCTTGGCATGGAAGTTTACGGATATGACCCGTTTATTTCCATCGATGCAGCGTGGAATCTGTCAAGAACCATCAAACACAGCAAATCTCTGGATGAAATCTACAGCCAGTGTGATTATATCACGATCCATGTACCGCTGACAGATAATACGCGTAAGATGATCGACAAAGAAGCTTTCACAAAGATGAAAGAGGGTGTCGTTCTTCTGAATTTTGCAAGAGACCTTCTTGTTGATGAAGAAGCTTTGATCGAAGCTCTTGACAGTGGTAAGGTTAAGAAATATGTAACAGACTTTGCAAATCCGCTTGTGGCTGGAAGACCAGGAATCCTCGTTACACCACATCTTGGTGCATCCACAGCGGAATCTGAAGAAAACTGTGCAGTAATGGCTGTAAAAGAAGTCAGAGATTTCCTTGAAAACGGAAATATCAAAAACTCTGTAAACTTCCCAAACTGTGACATGGGAACATGTATAGCAGTTGGACGTATTACCATCTGTCACAAAAACATCCCGAATATGATCAGTCAGTTTACCAAGATCCTTGGAAGTGAAGGATTGAATATTGCAGATATGACAAATAAGAGTCGTGGAAGCTATGCATATACGATCATTGATCTGGAAAGTGCAGCATCTAAAGAAGCACTTGATGAATTAAAAGCAATTGAAGGTGTATCTAAGGTTCGCGTGATCAAATAAAAATCGAAAAAAGTCCCGGATGATTCAGATAAAATCGTCCGGGACCTTTTGTATATTCAGTTAGAAAAGTTTTGAAAAATTATTTGCGGCTTTCAATAAAAGCTTCGACTTCTTCGCGGGTTGGCATAACGCGAAGTGCACCCTTTCGTGTGGTAATGAGAGATGCAGCAGCATTTGCAAAAGTAAGAAGTTCTTTCAGATTTTCTTCTGTGAGATCATTGAGGCCGTGGTCAAGTACATAATTTAAAGTACTTGCACAGAAAGTATCTCCGGCACCGGTAGTCTCTATTGTATTTTCCTGAAGGAATGGAGCTGCTTCTACTCGCATATTTTTATAGTATGCACGGCTTCCATCCTTACCCAGTGTGATAAGGATGAGCGGAATGTTGTATTTCTCCTGGATCATAGCAGCACCTTTATCATAATCTGTTGTACCACACATGAATTCTACTTCATTATCGGAGATTTTGAGAACATCACATTTGGACATGCCGTATTCAATCTCAGCTTTGGCATCATCCAGGGATTTCCAGAGAGGTGGACGCAGGTTAGGGTCAAAGGTAATGATACATCCGGCTTCTTTGGCAAGTTCAATCGCATGGCGGGTAGCTTCACGTACACCTTCGTGAGTAGAAGAGAGTGTTCCGAAATGGAAGATGCGGGAGGATTCAATCAGTTCCTTCTGAACTTCGTCTTTAGTGAGCATCATATCTGCACCTGGATCTCGATAGAAAGAAAAATCACGGTCACCATCCGGATATGTATGAACAAAGGCAAGAGTGGTATGATATTTTTCGTCCAGAATCAGATTGCGTGTGTCGATACCGACCTCTTCAACCGCTGATTTTAACTGATTTCCGAACATATCTTTGCCGACTTTGCCGATAAAAGCAGTTCTTTTTCCAAGACGTTCCAGCATGGCAAGAACATTACATGGGGCTCCACCCGGATTGGCTTCCATAAGAGGGTTGCCCTGGGAACTGAAACCGTTTTCAGTGAAGTCAATAAGAAGCTCGCCAAGAGCTGTTACATCAAATTGTCTTTTTTCCATATCAATAAAGACCTCCTTGTTTCATATGTTCTTTGATATATTCAATTTATCGTAGAGAACTCTTTTTGTCAAACTAATTTCGGTATATTCTTTATTTTTATACAAAAAAATGATAAACTAAAACAAAGGAATGCAATTTGAGAATTGTATTTCAGAATGGAGGCATGAATTATGGAAAGCAAAGTATATAAATATATGGACTGGCCGGAGATTGAAGCAGTTGTTTATGCAGAAGAAGCATCGCCGAAAGATCTGATGGCGCCTCGGCTTACTGCAGATGGTATTCTGATCCAGGGATTTTTTCCGGATGCAGAGAAGGCAGAAGTTCTTGTAGATAAAAAGGCATATGAGATGGAGAAACAGGATGATGCCGGTTACTTTGCGGCAATGATTCCGGGAAGAAAGATCCCGGCATATCAGTATCGCATTACCAGAGGAAAAGAAACCAGGACATTTGCGGATCCTTATGCATTTCCGGGACAGATTACAGAAGCAGAAGAAAAAGCTTTCTGTGCAGGTGTTTTTTATCATGCATATGAGAAGCTTGGGGCTCATCCGATGGAAATTAATGGTGTGGAAGGAACTGCATTCGCAGTCTGGGCACCAAATGCACTCCGTGTCAGCGTAGTAGGCAATTTTAATAACTGGGATGGTCGCTGCCATATGATGCATCGTATGCCTATGTCTGGTATTTTTGAATTGTTTATTCCAGGTGTGAAAGCCGGTGAAATCTATAAATATGAAATAAAACTAAAAGGCGGTGCAGTACAGCTTAAATCGGATCCATATGCTGCCTGTACGGAGGTTCCTCCGGCATCGGCCTCTGTTGTTACAGATCTTCGTGGGTTTAAATGGGATGATGAAGCCTGGATGAAAGATCGTGAAAGATTCAGCGATCGTAAACAGCCGATTTCTATTTATGAGACCAGTCTTTCCAAATGGAAAAATGCTGCCGAGCTTGTTAAATATCTTAAAAATCTGAAATATACACATGTGGAACTTCATCCGGTAATGGAATATCTTGATGATGAAGCTGGAGAATACAGTACATTTGCATATTATGCACCAGATCGCAGATTTGGAACACCGGCAGATTTTCAGAAGTTAATAAATGAACTTCATAAAGAAAATATTGGTGTGATCCTGGATTGGACACCTTCGCATTTTCCAAGAACTGAGGGTGGATTAGAACAGTTTGATGGAACACCTTTATATGAAAATCCGGATCCATCAATGGCTATTCATCCGATGTGGGGAACTCTTTTATTCAATTTTGAAAGTCCGATGGTCAAAGATTTTCTTCTGGCAAATGCTTTTTACTGGCTGGAATTCTATCATGCAGATGGTTTAAGACTGGATGATGTGGATTCTATGCTGTATCTTGACTTTGGCAGAGAATATGGACAGTGGAGACCAAATATTTATGGAACCAATGAAAATCTTGCAGCTGTAGAATTGCTGAAACATCTTAATTCTATTTTGGCAAAGAAGCTTCCAGGAACGATTACGATCGCGCAGGAAGATGGTCTTTGGTCAGAACTTACTGGAAGTGTTGAGGATGACAATATTGGTTTCTCTTATAAATGGAATAACAACTGGGCTGGAGATTTTCTGAATTACCTTTCCAAAGATCCGATCGAGCGTCAGTATGTACATGATCAGTTGACACTTTCTATGCTGTACACTTACTGCGAACACTTTGTTCTTCCGCTTGGAAGCAGAGAAACCGGTGATCAGAAGAGTTTTATGGCAAAACTTCCAGGTGATGAGTTACAGAAACTGAGCCAGATCCGGGCTGCATATTCCTACATGATGCTGCATCCAGGCTGCAAAATGATGGCACCGGACAAAGAGCTTACGGATGGAATGAAGAGATTTATCCACGATTTGAATGAGATGTATGTCTCTCAGCCGGCATTGTCACTCATGGATAATGATTATGAAGGATTTGAATGGATCCAGCTTATGAAATATGAAGAAAATGTCCTGACATTCCTTCGCAAAACAGAAAACCCTGAAGAAACACTTCTTGCGGTATGTAATTTTGCTGCAGTTCCATATGAGAATTATCAGATGGGTGTTCCATTCTACGGAAAATACAAAGAGATCTTCAACAGTGACCGCAAAGAATATGGCGGACAGGGAATAGTAAACGTAAGGGCAAAAACCTGCAAACGGGCAGATTGTGATGAAAGAGAATATTCTGTTACCTTTAAGCTTCCTGCACTGGGTGTGGCTGTTTTTTCCTGCACACCGGGCAAAAAGCCGGAGAAACTGGCAGTAGCAGCGAAGAAACCGACAACTGCCAAAAAGACCGCCCGCAAGACAGCACCGAAGAAGGAAAGTGCAAAAAAGGTTGCTGCAGAAAAAGTAGCTGTAAAGAAAACAGTAGCGAAGAAAACCGGTGAAAAAAAGACCGTTTCCAGAAAAACAGTAAAAAAAGATATTGCAGTATAATAGAAATGCCGTCAGAATAGAATCTGGCGGCATTTTTGGGCAAAAAAAGAAAGCTGAAAATGGGACTCGAACCCACGACCCCTTCATTACGAGTGAAGTGCTCTACCAACTGAGCTATTTCAGCTTGTGTTCAGACACAAAATATATTATAGCGTATTTTTGATAAAATGCAAGAAAAATTTTGTTTTCCCCTGCATTATTTTCAGTACTTGCAATGAGTGAGATTTATGTTATGATATGAGAATATGAATATAGTATTTGTATAACGCGTTAACTTGTTAAAGTGCCATTCTGTCAAGTTGTCTGAATGAAGCAGATAACATCCAGAAGTGGCAGAGGGAGATGAGTTTTATGATAGATGAAACCGGACAGCGTATTTTGCGGCTGATTGATGTACATAAAGATCAGATCATTGCATTTGCTGAGGATATTGCAGCGCATCCGGAACCTGGATATGAAGAATTTCGTACAGCCGGGAAGACTGCAGAAGTTCTGAAGAATTTAGGATATAAAGTGACAGAACATCTTGCCCGTACCGGTGTGAAGGGAACGAAAAGTATAAAAGAAGGTCCTTCCCTGACTGTGATCGGAGAACTGGATGCGATTGGATGTCATTCCCATCCCAATGCGAATCCGGTAACAGGCGTGGCACATGCCTGCGGTCATCATGCACAGATGGCGGCAATGATCGGATGTGCGATCGCAATGGCAGATCCGGATGTGCAGAAATGTCTTGCGGGAACTGTGAATTTTCTTGCAGTTCCTGCAGAGGAGTACATTGATGCAGACAAACGTGCCAGATTAAAAAAAGAAGGCATTGAGTTCTGTTGCGGTAAAAGCGAGATGATTCGCACAGGTGTCTTCGACGATACGGACATTGCGTTAACGACGCATGTGCATATGGTTCCTGTTGAAGAAGATTTTTATCTTGGGAATCCGGCCTGTAATGGCTACAGTGCAGAGCGTGTTACGGTGCGGGGAAAGGCTGCACATGGAGCTATTGACCCATGGAATGGTGTCAATGCTTTAAGTATAACGACAAGTGCAATTCAAATGATGGGACTGATGCGTGAGACTTTCCGTGAAGAAGATCATGTTCGACTTCATAATGTGATCCGGAAGGCCGGCGATGTGATCAACAGTGTGCCAGACGAGGCAATTGTTGAGACGAAGGTTCGTGCAGCATCGCTTGACAAGATTTGTGAGATTACAGATATGGTAAATCGTGCGTATGCCGGTTCAGCCTATGCTTTTGGTGGAAAAATAGAAATGGAGAAGCTTCAGGGTTATATGCCGATCATCCCGAGAGCAGCAGATAACGCACTGATCGAGGCGGCGGATGATCTTGGACTGAATTATCGTACAGTACAGAAAGGTGATTTTAATAATGCCTGCACGGATGTAGGAGATCTCAGCCATCTTGTTCCGGTTGTGAATTTTACATTCAAGGGTTTTGAAGGAAAACTTCATGGGGCAGATTTCAAGATCACAGATCCGGAAAAAGCCTATATTTTACCGGCGAAGCTTCTGGCACTGACTGTATATAAACTTCTTAAGAATGGCGGACAGGAAGCAAAAAAGATTACAAAAAGCTATACACCAGTATTCAATAAGGAAAGTTACATTCAGTATGTGAAGAATACGATAGAATAAAATGTAAGGAATTGCTGAATGCAGGAATACAATAAAACAGCAGGAGGAAAGACAAAAGACAAATGGCAGAAAAATGTTTGGAATTAAAAGATATCAGGAAGTCGTTTTCAAAAGATGAAGTGGTTCTGAAGGAAATCAGTCTCTCTATCGACAAGGGGGAGTTTATTACACTTCTGGGTTCCTCGGGATGTGGAAAGACGACAACTCTGCGTATCATAGCAGGTCTGGAGACACCGGATTCCGGCAAGGTATATCTGGAGGGAAAAGATGTCACAGCACTGGCACCGGAAGCACGTGATGTAAATACAGTATTTCAGAATTATGCGTTATTTCCACATATGACAGTGGCGGATAACATTGGATATGGACTGAAATTAAAAAAGATACCAAAAGCAGAGATTAAAAAACGAGTATCTGAGATGCTGGAACTGGTACAGCTTCCAGGATACGAGAAGAGAAAGCCGTCAGAACTTTCCGGTGGACAGAGACAGCGTGTGGCAATTGCCCGTTCGCTGGTCAATAATCCGAAGGTGCTGCTTCTGGATGAGCCGTTGGGAGCACTGGATCTGCAGCTGCGCCGTGCCATGCAGCTTGAACTGAAGAGGTTACAGAAAAAGCTTGGAATTACTTTTATTTATATTACGCATGACCAGGAAGAGGCAATTAACATGTCCGACCGTATTGCTGTCATGAATAAAGGAACCTTTGAACAGATTGGGACACCGGATGAGATCTATAATCATCCAAAAACCAGTTATGTGGCGACTTTTGTTGGAAATGCCAATATTTTAAAAGGTACTGCGCAGGAAACAGAAGCAGATATTCTCAAAGTTTCACTTGCAGGCAGTATTGTTTCTGCTGTGGCAGAATGCAAAAAAATTGCTCCGGGTACACCAGTGACGCTGGCTGTCCGCAGTGAGAATATGATTTTTGATGAGACCTGCCAGAGTGGTATGGAAGCGGTTGTTGTTGAAAAAAGTTTTGCAGGCGGACTTCTTCGTGTTGTGTTGAAGCTTGCAGATGGAACAGAAGTTATTGCAAACAGACATGGAATTGATGCCGGTGTGCAGCCGGGACAGAAAGTTACCTGTCATTTTGATGCTGAGAATGCGGTTCTGGTTGATCTACCGTCTGAGACAGAAAGCGGGGCGGCAGTATGAAGAAACATAAATCCGGCTCTGTCTGGATGATCCTGCCGTTGTATATCTTTACGATCATTTTTGTTGCAGGCCCGCTGCTTTATATGGTGGCATTAAGCTTTGCACAGCCAAAAGCAGGTCATGGTGTGGAGTGGGTATTTACACTCGCAAATTATAAAAAAATTCTTGATCCGGTCTATATGAAAACATTCACCGGTTCTTTCCAGCTTGCTGTGACCAGTACGATCATTATCTGTCTGATCGGTTATCCGTTTGGCTACTTTATGGCGAAGCTTTCTGAACAGTGGAAAAAACGTGCTATGATCTTTCTGATGCTGCCGTTCTGGGTCAATTCCTTGATTCGTCTGTATGGCTGGATGATCATTTTACAGACAAAGGGGCTTCTGAATCATGCCCTTAAGAGCCTTGGACTGATCGAGAAACCTTTGCGTATCTTGTACAGCTATCCGGCAATCGTGATCGGTATGACTTATGTGCTTCTTCCATTTATGATCCTGTCTGTATATTCCAGCGCAGAAAAATTGGACTGGTCACTGGTGGAAGCGGCAAGAGATCTTGGAGCAAGCCCCTTTAAAGCTTTCTGGACGGTTTCTTTTAAACTGACACTGCCGGGGCTGTTATCCGGTGTGATTCTGACATTTATTCCGTCCATGGGTTTGTTCTTTATTGCTGATATTCTTGGTGGAAATAAGATCGTTCTCGTCGGCAGCCTGATCCAGGAACAGATGACAAAAGGAAACAACTGGCCGTTTGCAGCGGCGCTGGCAGTTGTCCTGATGATCCTTACAACACTGATGATCATGCTGTATCGAAAAGTAACAAATGCAAAAGAATTGGAGGGTGTGGGATGAAAAAAAAGAATTCAAAGCTCTCCGGGTTTTATCTTGGACTGATTTTTGTACTGATGTATCTGCCGATTGCGGTAGTTATCGTATTTTCCTTTAATGAATCAAAACTTCCTGTTCGATTTACAGGATTTTCACTGAAATGGTATCAGGAGCTGATTCATGATGATGCCATGCTGGAAGCGCTGGGAAACAGCCTTTTTCTGGGTGTGGTGAGCTGCCTGGTATCTGCTGTGATCGGCACCCTGGGTGCAGTAGGACTTTCCAGGATCCACTGGAAGACAAAAGGGATTCTGGAATATATTTCTATTTTACCGCTGATGATCCCTGAGATCATCCTTGGTATGGTACTGATGGCATTTTTCTATATGATGAATCTGCCATTTGGTATGCTGACATTACTGATCGGTCATACCGTTTTCTGTGTGCCATATATACTGATGGAAGTCAAGGCACGACTGGCGGGCATGGATCCGTCGCTTGAGGAAGCAGCGAGAGACCTCGGAGCCGGTCCCTTCCGGGCATTCTGGGACATCATCTTACCGCTGATCATGCCGGCGGTGTTGTCCGGATCCCTTCTGGCGTTTGCAATGTCCATGGACGATGTCGTCATCAGTATCTTTATCAACGGACCACGTCTGGCAACTTTGCCGATTAAGGTCTATACCCAGATCAAGACCGGTGTTACGCCGGAGGTCAATGCTCTCTGCACGATCATGCTGGTGTTTACGCTGTTGATCCTTCTGGTTTATAACCTGATCGGAAAGCTGACAAAACATAGAACTAAATAATCAGGACCAAAAAAGTCAAAAATAGCAAAAACAATGAATAAACTCTTTTCAATGAAGTCAAAGTAGGCTATACTTAAATTCATAGGCTTCATGAAGAGTTTATAATAAAAGACAAGAGGAGAGAAGGCTATGAAAAAATTAGTAGTATGCGCATTATGTGCAGCAATGGTCATTCCGGCTATGAGCGTGTCTGTAAGTGCAGATTCCAAAGAGCTTGTACTCTACACATGGGAAAACATGTTCCCACAGGAAGTACTGGATGGTTTTGAAGAAGAAACTGGAATAAAAGTGGTATATTCCAATTTCGACACTGATGAAAACATGCTGGAAAAGCTTTCCATGGCAAAAGGTGGAGACTATGACGTTGTTGTTGCAGATGATTATATTATCCAGACAGCAATCGAGGAAGGTCTTGTAGAGAAACTGGACACATCCAAATTATCCGGATGGGACAACATCAACCCGCTGTATCAGGGACAGTTCTATGATCCGAACGATGAATATACTGCACCATATGGAGCAGGTATTCCGCTGATCGTATATGATCCGGATATGGTAGATATTGATATCAAGGGATATAATGATCTCTGGGATCCGTCACTTGAAGATAGCATTGCACTGACTGCAAACTATCGTGTTATCAATGGTATCACAAACCTTGTACTTGGTCAGGATTTCAATGATCAGGATACAGATGATATCGCTAAAACAGGTGAGAAACTTCTGGAGCTTGCACCGAATGTTCGTCTGATTCAGGATGACAATACACAGGATTCTCTTCTGAACGGAGAGGCAAGTGTTGCATTCCTGTACACTTCACAGGTAACAGCCGCCCTTCAGGAAAATCCGGACCTTAAAGTCGTATATCCGGAAGAAGGTCTTGGATTTGGTGTAATGGGAATGTTCATTCCGAGCCAGGCACCGGACAAGGATGAGGCATATCAGTTCATGGATTACATTCTTCAGCCGGAAAATGCAGCAAAATGTTTCGATTATATCGGATACTACTGCACAAACAAAGCAGCAGATTCCCTGCTTGAGAATCAGGACCTTGTAGTACCGGATTCCGTAACAGAGGGATCAGCAGTAGAAAATATCAGCGCAGAAGCAGAAGAAGCTTACAATAAGAACTGGACAGAGTTCAAAGCTGCCTGCGACTGATAAAATAAGGGGGAAGCAGGATGGAAATCTATAAAGGTACTGCTACCTTTTCAGGAATAGCCATCGGCAAGATACTGTATTACAGCAGAGGGGAATACCAGATACGTCAGTGTCTGGTCAGCAACATAAAAAAAGAAATCAGTAATTTTCAGGAAGCCCGGATTCAGGCAGTTCAGAAACTGAATGAACTGTATGAAGCCAGTCGGCTTCTGAATGAACAGGAGGCCGGCGTTTTCATGCGCCAGATCAAACTTCTGGAATCTGAAAGTTACCAGAATGCAATTGAAAGCAGCATTGCCAATGAAAAGGTAAATGCTGCTTATGCAGTTATGATCAACAGAGATGAACTGGTTGAGACATTCCGACATCTGGAAGAGCCGGTCATTCGAAGAAGAATCAATGATATGCAGGAGATTTCCAACCGTCTGATCCAGATACTGGGTGGTGCAGCCATCCGTATTAATCTTGGGGACGAACCTGTGATTCTGGTTGCGGAGGCATTGTCGCCGACTGAGATTATGGAAATGGACAAGGATAAACTTCTGGCTGTGGTCATGCATCATGGTTCAGCAGTATCTCATGCATCAATTATGGCGAAAACAATGGAAATTCCAACTTTGGTCGATGTTGCAGCTGATGATGAGTGGGATGGAAAGACAGCAATCGTAGATGGTTATACAGGAACTTTTTATCTTAACCCGGATGCGGAAATCCAGAAAGAATATGAGATTCGTCTGGAAGCGGATCGAAGAGAGAGAGAGGAACTTCTGAAACTGAAGGCACAGAAAGATGAAACAAAGGATGGCAGCAATATTGGTCTTTATGCCAATATTGGAAATATGAGTGATCTGAGCAGTGTCCTTTTTTATGGCGCCAAGGGAATTGGGCTTCTGCGAAGTGAGTTCCAGTATCTTGGAAGAGAAAATTATCCGAGAGAAAATGAACTTTTCCGTGCATATAAAAAAGTAGCAGAGACAATGGGTGAGAGACTTGCGGTGATCCGTACTGCGGATCTTGGAGCAGACAAGCAGGCTCCGTATCTGGATATTCCGCAGGAAACCAATCCTATCATGGGCAACCGTGGGATTCGTCTCTGTCTTGACCGAAGAAGAATGTTTAAAGCACAACTTCGTGCAATTTATCGTGCCAGTGCGTATGGTAATCTCGCAATGATGTTCCCGATGATCGATTCTGAGGAAGAAATGGATGAGATATGGCAGATCATTGAGGAAGTAAAAGAAGGACTGCGCGAAAAAGACATTCCATTTAAAGAGATCATGACAGGAATCATGATTGAGACACCGGCAGCAGTCATGATCAGCCGGGAACTTGCAAAACATGTTGATTTCTTAAGTATTGGAACCAATGACCTGACACAGTATACGCTTGCGATGGATCGTCAGAATCCTCTTCTGAAAGACAAATACAACGATCATCATCCGGCAATTCTTCGTATGGTGCGTATGGTTGTGGATGCGGCACATCAGGAAGGCCGTAAGGTTGGCATTTGCGGAGAAATCGCAGCGGACACAGCACTGACGAAAAAATTTCTGGAGATGGGAGTTGATTTCCTGTCTGTTGTTCCGGCGTGTGTACTTCCGGTACGAAAAGCAATTCGTGAGACAGATCTTGGCGGAGAGAAAGGTTCTGCTGTTAAATGAGGATTATAATGAATAAAAAAAGTAAAGTCATTCTTCTTCCCTGTAATTCTTACAGGGAAGAAATTGTTTATGAGAATCTTGAAATCGGACTGGAGCTTCTGGGCGGAATCGAGAATATTGTCGGTAAAGAAGAGTCTGTATTGCTGAAGCCGAATCTTCTAAAGAAAGCGGAAGTTGATAAGGCAGTGATCACACATCCTACGGTTGTGGGAATGTTTGCCCGACTGATGCGAGAAAAAGGATATCAGGATATGGCACTTGCAGATTCCTGCGGAAATGGAACAACTTCTAAAGTGATTCATGGGACAGGAATGGATATGTATCTTGAGAAACTGGATATTCCGGCTATTGATTATACGACGGGAATCCATGTAGACTATCCGAAAGGAATACAGGCAAAAGAATTTATTTTGCCGAAAGAACTTCTGGAAAAAGACTGTGTGATCTCTCTTTGCAAAATGAAGACGCATGCACTGGAACGCATCACGGGAGCTGTGAAAAACAGCTATGGATTCGTTTATGGATTTCACAAAGCCAAAGGTCATACATTGTACCCAAGTGCAGACAGTTTTGCCCGTATGCTTGTCGATCTGAATCAGTATGTGAAGCCGCGGCTGTATATTATGGACGGAATTGTGGCCATGGAGGGGAACGGACCAGGTTCCGGAGATCCTGCTCCAATGAATGTGATGCTGATGTCACGGGATCCGGTTGCACTTGATAGTGTGTTCTGTAACTTGATCCATCTGAATCCGGAGATGGTTCCAACGAATTATCATGGAGAAAAAATGGGACTTGGTACCTGGCGTTCGGAAGAAATTGAAATTGTTACTCCGTCCGGTGAGATTTCAATGAAGGATGCAGTAGCACAGTATGGAAATTCGTATTTTGATGTGGACCGGAGAGTGGTACGTTCCGGTATGTGGGAACGTCTTGCGAAAGCCTTGAATATTTTTCAGAAGAAGCCTTATATTGAGCCGGAGCGTTGTATCCGGTGTGGGATTTGTGTGAAGAGCTGTCCGGTTCCGGACAAGGCCGTTGATTTCCGTAAAGGCAGAGAGAATCCACCAGTATATGATTATAAGAAATGTATCCGTTGTTTCTGCTGCCAGGAGATGTGCCCCGAAAAAGCAATCCAGGTGAAATGATTAGGCCGGAAATTCAATCATGCCTTAAATTGTTGCATGGAAAAGGAGCTTCTGCATTATAGATGAATATGTGTCTGTTTTGCAAAAGCTCCTTTAGATTGTTTGTTTATAAGTTGTGTCCGATCAAAATTTACAAACTGGATCAGTTTAAACAAAAATTATCGCTTATCTGATCGTGTCATGCAAAGCTTTGATGAATGAAGGAGTGGTACCGCAGCAACCACCAACAACAGAAGCACCGTTTTCAATCAGGACTTTCATATGATGGGCGAATTCTTCTGCATTCATGCTGTATACAGCATTTCCCTTTTCATCGATGACCGGCATACCGGCATTTGGTTTGGCGATAACTGGAATAGAAACATTTTCTTTAATGTTTCGAACAACAGATACCAGCTGATCAGGTCCCACTGAGCAGTTGATACCTACAGCATCTGCGCCGGCTGCTTCAAGAGAAACAGCTGCTTCCACAGCATTTCCACCACTGAAGATACTTCCATCAGCTTCAACAGTCATGGTACACATGATCGGAAGATCACATACAGAAGCGGCGGCATCTACAGCTGCAAGAGTTTCTTCAATATTGATCATTGTTTCAGCTGCAATCAGATCAATACCTGCATCTGCCAGAATACGGATCTGTTCCTGATACATATTATAAGCTTCTGTGTAAGTATAATCTCCATCAGCTGTGATAAAAGATCCTGAAGTAGTGATATCACCGGCTACATAGATACCGCTGCCGGCCAGCTCCTTAGAATAGCCGACCAGAGTACGGTTGATCTCTTCAATCTTATCTCTGAGTCCGTGTTTCTCAAGATTTATACTGTTTCCGCCAAAAGTAGGAGCATAGATTACCTGACTTCCTGCCTGAATATAGGCACGCTGCAGATCCTGGATAATATCTTTGTGATCGATAACCCAGGTTTCCGTACAGATACCGCGTGGCATACCACTTGCCATCAGGTTGGAGCCTGTGGCACCATCCAGAATCAGTATATTCTCAGTCAGTTTTCGAAATTCTTCTTTAGTCATATTAAGTTCGTTGCCTCCTTGAAAAATAAATATATAAGCAACTTACCTGTAAGCTCCGCATTTCCGTCGGAAAGTGCTTATTTCAGTTCCCTATTATAGCATGTACCATGTGGGATTACTATAGAAAAATCATTCAACCTGATTTATATACAAAGCAGATCTGGAGGTTATAAAACCAGTAGTGTTTACAGGCATAATCCCGCAAATAATAAAAAGAAGACATCTTTCGACAGAACTCGAAATTGTCTCAGAAGAAAAGTTGTGCTATTTTCTATATATATTCTTTACCGGCAGTTCTGTCGGAGATTTTCCCAAATACAATATTAATATAAGTAATGGAATCAAAATGCAGGAGGTAAAATAATTGAATCTGTTTGAGTACACGTACTGCGGGAACTACAATCGGCAGATACAGAATCTGGCCAGAATCGTCCCGGAAAAATGGAGTTTTGGAGGCAATGATGACAATGGAATCCTGAAAGGGTATCTGGAGCATACATTTCAGCGGGTATATGAAGAAGAAAAATTACTGGAGACAGAGGAATACGCAATTTTTAATACAGGACTTTTTAATATGTATTATCAGCCGGTCTACGCATATTTTATCCCAAATCTGGTGCCGGACAGGCAGAGATGGTTTCTGGACGGCTTCTACACAGAATATCATTTATTAAAATCAGGAATTGTCAATCTTCCGAAACGTGCAGCATATGTAACAGATCCGGCAGAACTTATTTTTGATACCGGACTGGATATCGTGCCTCAGTATGAACATATTTTTGAAGAAACGGAGAATTGTCAGAGACTTCCGGAGACGATTCGCGGCAGTGTGATGAAAGTACAACTGTTTGACGGCGCTCTGCGGCAGACAAAAAGAATGCTTGAGGCCGATTATCGGACAGCCATTCCGCAGTATTATAACCATGGAATCCAGTTTCTCATTCCTGTCTGTCTGCAAAATCCGGACAGAGCTGATCTGGCACTTGCCTGTGTAAAGACAGAGGATGGGAGCAAATATCTGGGCAGGACATGTCTGACATTAAAAATGGCATATCATAATGCAAGACTGCTGGCAAAAATCCACAGCAGCTGGCTTTATCCGTGAAGAGATGATCGCAGCAATAGAGAGTGATACAGGAAAAACATGTAATCTTTCGTTGAGCGTTGCTTCGGACAATAAACCATCGTTGAAAATCAGCTGTACAGAAAATCTTGTTACTGTACGGAAAAAAGATCAGAATATCTTAAAAGTACCGTATTATTTTATGTTAAAATCTCGCAAAATCTATTGAAATCGTAACGCTTTTATGATACAAAAATAAAGTTGTTATTAATAATTTTTCTTATGAAAAAGAGGGGATACTTTTTAGGGAGGAACAACCAATGAGCAATAAGCTGATCGACTTGATCGACATTTCCAAATCCTACGGGATGCAGACAGTTCTGGATGAACTGAATCTTTACATCAGGGAGAATGAATTCCTGACATTACTTGGTCCGAGTGGATGTGGAAAGACTACTACACTTCGTATTTTAGGAGGATTCGAGACACCGGATAAAGGGCGTGTGATCTTTGACGGGCAGGATATCACGAATTTTCCGGCGAATAAGCGTCAGCTGAATACCGTATTTCAGAAATATGCGTTGTTTACTCATATGAACATTGCGGATAACATTGCTTTTGGATTAAAGATAAAGAATAAAAGCAAACAGTATATTTATGACAAGATCAAATATGCATTGAAGCTTGTGAATCTGGATGGTTTTGAGAAACGCATGCCGGATTCTTTGAGTGGTGGACAGCAGCAGCGTATTGCAATCGCACGTGCAATCGTAAATGAGCCGAAGGTACTGCTTCTGGATGAGCCGCTCGGTGCGCTGGACCTGAAGCTTCGACAGGATATGCAGTATGAGCTGATCCGTCTCAAAAATGAGCTGGGGATCACCTTTCTGTATGTAACACATGATCAGGAAGAGGCACTTACCATGTCTGATACGATCGTGGTCATGAATCAGGGGTATATCCAACAGATCGGAACACCGGAAAAAATCTACAATGAGCCGGAGAATGCTTTTGTGGCGGACTTTATCGGTGAGAGTAATATCATTTCCGCGACAATGGTGCAGGATCGTCTTGTTAAGATACTGGGTGTTAATTTTCCATGTGTGGATGAAGGGTTCGGACAGAACCGGCCGGTTGACGTTGTCATCCGTCCGGAAGATATCGATCTTCTGAAACCGGGGCAGGGAAGCATTGACGGTGTAGTCACACATATGATCTTCAAAGGTGTACATTATGAGATGGAAGTCATGGCGAACAACTATGAGTGGCTGGTGCACAGCACAGATATGTTCCCGGTTGGAGCAGAAGTCAGCATTCATGTGAATCCGTTTGATATCCAGATCATGAAAAAACCGGAATCGGAAGATGAGGAGGCGGTAAACATTGAAGAATAAGCGTTTGCTTGCCGGTCCGTATCTGTTCTGGTCCGTGTCATTTGTAGTGATTCCGCTGTTGGTGATCGTGTATTATGCATTTACCAGTGATGAGGGTAGTTTTACATTTTCCAATCTGGCACAGATCACGACACCGGAGAATCTGAAGGCACTTGGCATGTCCATTCTTCTGTCATTTTTGAGTACGGCAATCTGCTTGATTCTGGCATATCCGCTGGCAATGATCCTGAGCCAGAAACAGGTAAACCAGACAAGTTTTATTGTGCTGGTCTTTATTCTGCCAATGTGGATGAACTTTCTTCTCCGTACACTGGCATGGCAGACATTGCTTGAAAAGAATGGTGTCATCAACAGTGTTTTAAGTTTCCTGCATTTACCGGCGCTGGAGATCATTAATACACCATATGCCATCATTCTTGGAATGGTATACAATTTTCTGCCATTTATGGTGCTTCCAATCTATAATGTACTGATCAAGATTGACAGAAATGTTATCAATGCAGCACGTGATCTGGGAGCCAATTCCGTACAGACTTTCTGGAAGGTCATTTTTCCACTGAGTATTCCGGGTGTGATCAGCGGTATTACGATGGTGTTTGTACCGGCGCTGACAACCTTCGTTATTTCTGACCTTCTTGGAGGCGGAAAGATCCTTCTGATCGGTAATGTCATTGAGCAGTCATTCAAACAGAACAGCAACTGGCATGTTGGAAGTGGTCTGTCCCTGGTACTGATGGTATTTATCATTGCAAGTATGGCACTTGTGGCAAAATACGATAATGAGGACGGGGGTGCGGCATTTTGATCAGAAAATATTTACAGAAGATATACCTGGCCCTTATTTTTATTTTATTATATGCCCCGATCGTAACGTTGATCGTTCTGTCTTTTAACCAGTCTAAGACAAGAGCAAAATGGGGTGGATTTACACTGAAATGGTATAAAGAACTTCTCAAAAATGAACAGATCATGAGCGCGTTTTATACCACACTTATCATAGCGTTTGTTTCGGCTGCAATCGCAACGGTCATTGGCACGGCCGCTGCAATCGCGATTCAGGGAATGAAGCAGAAGTGGAAGACCATGTATATGGGACTTACCAATATCCCGATGATGAATGCGGAGATCGTGATGGGTGTGTCTTTGATGCTTCTTTTTATTGCATTTCATATGACACTTGGCTTCGGAACGATCCTGATCGCACATATTACGTTCAATATTCCGTATGTGATCTTAAGCGTATTACCGAAGCTGAAGCAGACGAACCGTTATACATATGAGGCTGCGCTGGATCTTGGTGCATCACCGGTCAAAGCGTTTTTTAAAGTTGTTTTCCCGGACATTGTACCGGGAGTACTTTCTGGATTTATGCTTGCATTTACCATGTCTCTGGATGATTTTGTAATCACGCATTTTACAAAAGGACCTGGAATTGATACACTTTCCACAAAAATCTATACAGAAGTTCGTAAAGGGATCAAACCGGAGATCTATGCACTTTCTACGATCATGTTTGTGACAGTTCTGGTGCTGCTCCTTTTGATCAACTATTCACCGAAGGAAGAAGAGGAAACTGTGGTCAGAAAGAAAAAAGTCCGCAAGCCTTCCAGAGTGAAAAAGATCCTGATTCAGCGTGTAGTTCCTGTTGCAATCTGTATTGTCTTTATTGGTGGTGGTTTCTATTATGCAAAAGAAAACGATGTCATGAATGGAGAGAAACTGGTTGTATACAACTGGGGCGAATATATTGATCCGGAAGTCCTGACGATGTTTGAAGAAGAAACGGGAATTGATATTGTTTATGAAGAATTTGAAACAAATGAGATTCTGTATCCAAAGATCAGTTCCGGTGCGATCGCATACGATGTGATCTGCCCGAGTGATTATATGATTCAGCGAATGATTGAAAATGATCTGCTTTCCGAGATTAATTTTGATAACATTCCAAATCTTAAAAATATCGGGAAACAGTATCTGGAGCAGTCAAGGCAGTTTGATCCGGAGAATAAATATTCCGTGCCGTACTGCTGGGGAACTGTCGGCATTCTGTATAACAAGATGATGGTAGATGAGCCGGTGGACAGCTGGTCTATTCTCTGGGATCCGAAATACAAGGATAATATTCTGATGCAGGATTCAGTCCGTGATGCATTTGGCGTGACACTGAAATATCTTGGCTATTCTCTGAATTCCACAGATTTGGACGAGCTGACTGAGGCAAAAAATTTGTTGATTGAACAGAAACCGTTGGTTCAGGCATATGTGATCGACCAGGTGCGTGATAAAATGATCGGAAATGAAGCTGCACTTGGTGTAATCTATTCCGGTGAGGCAATTTACACACAGAAAGAAAACCCAAATCTGGAGTATGTGATCCCGAAGGAAGGATCCAATATCTGGATCGATTCCTGGGTAATCCCGAAAAATGCAGAACATAAAGAAAATGCAGAAAAATTTATCAATTTCCTCTGCAGACCGGATATTGCGTTGATGAACTTTGAATACATTACGTATTCTACGCCGAATGAAGCTGCGAGAGAACTGATCGAGGATGAATCTATCCGAAACAGTGAGATCGCATTCCCGGACCTTTCCAAATATGATAATCTGGAAACATTCCAGTATCTTGGAACAGAGGCTGACCAGGTGTATGGCGATCTCTGGAATAAAGTAAAATCCTCATAAAGCATAAAACAAAGAAAAGACTTTCTATGGAAAATGGATTTCTGTAGAAGGTCTTTTTTCTTGCGGAAAAATGTCTGACAGAGGTATAATACAGAAAAAGAAAAGTCATATGAGGAGGGTGTACTGTGGCAGAGGAAAGAACATCCAATTATATCAAACTCTGTGATGAGTGGGCAGAGAAATTCCTGCAGATGGAAAAAAAGGAATTGATGAATCGGCTTCCGGAATTGAAGGAAGAGGATGGCTATCTGAAAATCACACATTTTGGTGTGCCATTCGGAATTCGGCTGGACAATGGAAGAATTGACCGGCTGGCAGAAGTGGCAGGACTGCCTCTGAAGGGAAAAGCTTTTGAAATGAGCTGATTGTGAAAACGATGGAACTGAAAATACGTTCAGAGATAAATCTGATTCAATGAGGGAAAATGGAATGGATTATTTAACACTGGCTTTTGACAGACCGGCAGAAGCATGGAATGAGGCACTTCCTCTGGGGAACGGCTCTATGGGAGCGATGTCATATGGACGGCTTCGAGAGGAAAAGATCGAGCTGAATCTGGATACACTCTGGTCTGGAACCGGAAGAAGCAAAGAAAACAAAAATACAGATGTGGACTGGGATTTTTTGCGCCAGAAGATCTTTGACGGAGAGTATGAAGAAGCGGAAGCCTATTGTAAAGAAAACATCCTTGGTGATTGGACAGAGAGCTACCTTCCGGCAGGAAATCTGCATATTGATGCAAATATACCTGAATTAAAAGAGCATGGATCATACCAGAGACAGCTTTCGATTAAAGATGCGCTGGAACAGGTTGTATATCGTCAGGACGGACAGGGATATCTAAGAGAATTTTTTGTAAGTATGTCAGAACCGGTCATGGCACTTCATTATAGAGCAGATGCAGGCAGCAGTCTGGAACTGCGTATTTCTCTGGACAGCCAGATAAGACATGTCTGTTCTGGTTATGGGACAAGTGAACTTGTGCTTGAGGGACAGGCTCCGGTCTATGCGGCACCGTTGTATTATTCCTGTGAGCAGCCGATCGTCTATGAAGAAGGAAAAGGAACACGGTTTGCAATCGGTATTTCCGTGCAGGCACCGAAAGGCTGTATCCGCCAAAAAGACAACACGCTTCTTGTAACTGCAGATGGTGATGTGTATATTTATCTGTCCGGGATAACGGATTTTCAGGCACAGGACTCCTACTTATCCAGAAAGAAACAGATGCTGGAACAGATCTGTGACCTTTCATATCCACAATTAAAGGAAGCTCACAAGAAGGAATATGCAGCATATTTTGACCGGATGGATCTTACGTTGAATCCTGGCATACAGAATGATCTTATAACAAAAATGTTTCACTATGCCCGTTATCTTATGATCTCTTCCTCTAAACCTGGTACACAGTGTGCAAACCTGCAGGGAATCTGGAACCATAACTTGAGAGCTCCGTGGAGCAGCAACTATACGGTAAATATCAATACAGAAATGAATTATTGGATGGCAGAGAAGGCGAATTTAAGCGACTGCCATGAGTCGCTGTTCGATCTGATCGAACGGACTGCCTCGCATGGAAAAAAGACAGCAAAAGAAGTCTATCATCTGGATGGATGGGTGAGCCATCATAATGTGGATATCTGGGGACATTCCAGCCCGGTCGGATATTTCGGGCAGGATGAAAATCCCTGTACCTACTCTATGTGGCCGATGAGCTCCGGGTGGCTCTGCAGTCATCTGTGGGAGCATTACCGTTATACACTGGACAGAGAGTTTTTGAGAAAAAAAGCCTTTCCGCTTATCCGGGGAGCAGTGGAATTTTATCTGGGATATCTGGTGCCTTATGACGGATACCTCGTCACAGCTCCATCCACGTCGCCGGAAAATACATTTACAGCCTCGGATCACAGTGTCCATAGTGTGACCTTTGGTTCGACAATGGATTGCAGTATTCTGAAGGAATTGTTTGGAAATTATCTGAAAGCCTGCGAGATCCTTGATATCACCGACCTTATGGATGAAGTAAAAGCTGCACTCAAAAAACTGCTGCCATTTAAGATCGGGAAAGAAGGACAGCTTCAGGAGTGGTACCTGGACTATCCTGAGGTGGATATGCACCACAGACATGTTTCACAGCTATACGGCCTTTATCCAGGAAATCTGATCCACAGAGAAGATAAAGAACTTCTGGCTGCCTGCCGCGTAGCTCTGGACAGAAGAGGGAACGAGGGAACCGGCTGGTGCATGGCATGGAAGGCGTGTCTCTGGGCGCGGCTCGGAGATGGAGAGCGTGCGTTGAAGCTCTTGAAAAATCAGCTTCACGTTACAAAAGAAGAAAACTGCAGTCTGGTTGGCGGCGGGACCTACCCGAATATGCTCTGTGCACATCCGCCATTTCAGATCGACGGGAATTTCGGGTTTGCGGCTGCTGTGCTGGAAATGCTGGTACAGTATCAGGATGACAGGATCTTCTTTCTTCCGGCGCTTCCGGAGGAATGGAAGGATGGAAAGATAAGCGGCCTTAGGGCACCGGGCGGCATTACCATTGACTTTGCATGGAAAGACAGATGCATTACAGAATGCAGTCTGCAATCACAGACAGATATGGTACGCATACTTTTGTACAACGGAATTGAGAAGAAAATAATGCTGAAAGCAGATACCATCTGTCATATCGTTTGATTTTTTTTGCTGCGGCGGTACTCTCCGGCAGTCATGCCACAGTATTTCCGGAAACTCTGAGCCAGATAACTCTGCGAGGAAAATCCGGCAAGATGAGCGATATCCGAGATTTCATGGTCTGTATTCTCCAGGAGATTTTTGCATACTTCGATCCGGCGGTGGGTCAGATAGCTGATCGGAGAGATTCCGTAGTAGCGCGTGAATTCGTGACTCAGATAATATTTATTCAGATGGCTTAAGCTGGCAAGCTGTTCCAGATTGATGTCATCGCTGTAGTGGGAATCCAGATATCGCTTGACAAGGGCGCATTCTTTGCTTGGATGAAAGGATGGAAACAACTGAAAATCAGAGACAGCAAAACGACGGAGCTGAGAGATCAGAATGGCCAGCGTGTGTTTGCAGATCTCTTCATAACCATCATTTTTTTCATCCAGTTCCTGAAAAAGAGAATGAAAATAAAATAAAAGGTCGGCGTGCTTCTGGTGGTAGTGAAAGATCTGGAATTCCTTCTGGTCATGAAAGGAAAAACTGATCCCGTCCACACCGACCGTATAATAAGAAAGTGGCGAGGCACTTA
Organism: Blautia sp. 210820-DFI.6.14; assembly: GCF_020558815.1. Lineage (NCBI taxonomy): Bacteria > Bacillati > Bacillota > Clostridia > Lachnospirales > Lachnospiraceae > Blautia > Blautia sp. 210820-DFI.6.14. The sequence goes on along the minus strand of NZ_JAJCKS010000008.1, from coordinate 51,185 downwards.
AGGAAATTTCCGTGTGCTGAATATGAGGGTTGACGATGATCAGGTCGTCTTTTTTAATAGAAAAATGCTGGTTTTCAATCAGGAATTCTCCACTTCCCTCACTGACGTAAAAGAGTTCCGTGAAGGCATGGGTATGTGGGATGCTGGGCCAGTCTTCCTCATAATGAGAAGAAGAGGCGTTCACCAGGACTGCTTCTGTTGAAAAAGGCGTATCATCTGAAAAAGAAAAAAACTGTGTGCTCATATGTACCTCCCAGGACCGAAAAGTTTTTCAACTGTCAGGATAGCACAAAAGATAAAATACCGCAAGATTTCTAAAAAGTATAGCAAGAACAACGTTGAAAAACAGACAAAAACAACGTATTCTGATAGTATCTGAAATAAAACAAAAACAGATGATAAAAGAAATCCATAAATATAAAACGGAGGTACACCTATGAGTCAGAACAAAGGCAGAGTTACGATCCCGACAAACCTGGATGTGGTAAAAGAAACACTGGATATCGTAGAGGAATGGGGCGCAGATGCGATTCGTGACTGCGATGGAACAGAATTCCCGGCAGAACTCAAAGACACAGGTGCAAAGATCTACGCTACTTATTATACAACAAGAAAAGATAATGCATGGGCAAAGGCAAACCCGGATGAGATCCAGCAGATGTACATCATGAGTTCTTTCCATACAGCAACGGAGGAGAAACTTGAGATCAACCTTATGGATCATCTCTACCCGGACATGTTGAAAGTAAATACCCGTGATGATATCACCAGATGGTGGGAAGTCATTGACCGTACCACAGGCGAAGTCGTTCCGACAGATCGGTGGTCTTATGACGAAGAGAGTGGAAATGTCGTGATCGCACCGGCGAAACTTTTTCATGAATATACGGTCAGCTTTCTGGCATATATCATGTGGGACCCGGTTCATATGTATAATGCTGTCGTAAATGACTGGAAGGACGTAGAGCCGCAGATCACTTTTGATGTGCGTCAGCCGAAGACAAGAGCACATTCCCTGGAGCGTCTCCGTCGTTTCCTTGATACGCATCAATATGTGGATGTAGTACGTTTTACGACATTTTTCCATCAGTTTACCCTGATCTTTGATGAGTTTGCGAGAGAAAAATATGTAGACTGGTTCGGTTACTCCGCATCTGTCAGTCCGTATATCCTTGAACAATTCGAAAAAGAAGTGGGATATGCGTTCCGCCCGGAATATATTATCGATCAGGGTTACATGAATAATACATACCGTATTCCATCCAAAGAATTCAAGGACTTTCAGGCTTTCCAGAGAAGAGAAGTTGCGAAGCTTGCCAAAGAGATGGTAGACATTGTCCATGAATGCGGCAAAGAAGCTATGATGTTCATGGGCGATCACTGGATCGGTATGGAGCCGTTTATGGACGAGTTTGCTTCAATCGGACTGGATGCTGTCGTTGGAAGTGTCGGAAACGGTGCGACCTTGCGCCTGTTCAGCGATATCAAGAATGTAAAATATACAGAAGGACGTTTCCTTCCGTACTTTTTCCCGGATACCTTCCATGAGGGCGGCGATCCGGTCAAGGAAGCCAAAGTAAACTGGGTAACAGCAAGGCGTGCAATCCTTCGAAGCCCGATCCAGAGAATCGGTTACGGCGGATACCTGAAACTTGCCCTGGAATTCCCGGATTTTGTACAGTATATCAAAGAGGTATGCCAGGAATTCCGTACACTCTATGATAACATCCAGGGTGTGACCCCATACTGTGTGAAGCGTGTAGCGGTCCTGAACTGCTGGGGTAAAATGCGCTCCTGGGGCAACCACATGGTACATCACGCAATTTATTACAAACAGAATTATTCTTATTTCGGGATCATCGAGGCTTTGAGCGGCGCACCGTTTGATGTTTCCTTCATCAGCTTTGATGATATCCTGGAAAATAAGGATCTGCTGAAAAACTTTGATGTTGTGATCAACGTAGGCGATGCAGATACTGCACAAAGCGGTGGCGAGTACTGGGTAAACGAAACGATCATCACTGCAGTAAAAGAATTTGTCTACAATGGCGGCGGCTTCATCGGAGTCGGCGAACCGGCAGCCCATCAGTGGCAGGGACATTATTTCCAGCTTGACGATGTACTTGGAGTAGAAGAAGAAAATGGCTTCAACCTGAACAAAGACAAATACAACTGGGAAGAACATAGAGATCACTTTATCCTGTCAGACAGTGACGGAGACGTTGATTTCGGTGAAGGAAAGAAAAATATTTATGCACTTGACGGAACTGAGATTCTGATCCAGAAAGACCAGGAAGTGCAGATGGCAGTGAAGAACTTCGGAAAAGGCCGTGGTGTCTATATCAGCGGACTTCCGTACAGCTTCAAGAACAGCCGTGTCCTCTACCGTGCAGTCCTCTGGTCCGCATCTGCAGAGGAAGAACTGAACTGCTGGTATTCCACAAATTACAATGTAGAAGTCCACGCCTATGTAAAGAACGGCAAATACTGTGTCGTAAACAACACCTACGAGCCGCAGGATACTGTTGTATACAAAGGCGATGGAAGCTGCTTCGAACTTCACATGGAAGCAAATGAGATCAAGTGGTATCAGATCTGAGAAGCGAAAATATCTAAGAAATAGAAGAATGATGTGATAAGAAAAAAGGTATGAGATCATAGAAGCTAAATCTGTGGTTTCATACCTTTTTGAGATTTACTGATGAAATCGTTTCCCGTATTCCGAAGGGGAAATTCCCATACATTTTTTAAACAGTCTGCTGAAATAGAGCTGGTCATCAATTCCTACCATTGTGGAGATCTCTTTGAGAGAAAGTCGATTGTCTTTGATCATGGTGGCGGCTTTTCGTATTCGGAGGTTGTTCAGATAACTGGTGATGCTTGTTCCGACTTCTGATTTAAAAACACGGCACAGATAGCTGGAACTTAAGCTGACATTTGCGGAAATGGAGGACAGCGTGAGCCGGTGCATGTAATTTTCTTCGATATATGCGAGGGTTTTGGCAATATCGTCTGTATAATGTCCTTCATTTATGGTAAAGGTCTGATAGGTATTTCTGGCTTCCTCATAGTCCGGAAGATTTTCCTGATATGGCATATCCGGGGCGAAGGACTGGTACATGGTGAAACGGTTGTACAGCTTTTTTACGAGCTGAGCGACTTTCATCTGGCCTGCATCCAGTTCTTTCTGGGAAAAGACTACCAGTGCACTGTAGTCGTTCAGTACAAGGATATATGGCTGCAGTACACCCTGTACTGCGTCCAGAATCATATCACACAGAAGTTTTCCCGAGATAGAAAAAGCTTCATTGGACAGGAATTTTTCAAAGGTCACATAGCAGACGGCGCATGGTTCCTGCATAAAGCGCAGGTCTGTGCCGGCGTTTTGGATCGTAAAAGAGGAAAGGGAAGATTCTCCCTCAAAAAAGGAGAGGAGCAGGCGGGTCCTGTTTTCGGATACGGTTTCCGCTGGAACAGAAATTTTCCTGTCAGCTTTTTCATGCAGCTTTTCGGTCGTTTTGTTCAGGCAGGCGAGAAGGGTGTCCGGACTGATCTTGATCTTTAACAGATAGTCTGCCGCGCCCAGAAGAAGTGCGCTCCGCACAGAATCAAAATCTTCATAATTGCTGAGTACGAGGATCTCTCCGGGATAATTTTTTTCTTTCAGGGTACGGATTAGTTCCAGCCCGTCCATTTCCGGCATTTTGAGGTCAGTGATGATCACATCCGGCTGATGCTTCTCGATGAGAGGCATGGCTTCCAGACCATTCGAAGCAGTTCCGCAGATGGAAAAACCGTGTTCTTCCCAGGGGAGGATCGAGCGGAGAGCAATTTTTACAATGGGTTCATCATCTATAATAAGTATACTGTACATTTGGGTCCTTTCTGAGGTACTTGTTTATTCTTCTGGATGTTGTGACAGGGTATCGGCATAAAGCTCTGGCAGTGTCAGGGTGCAGGTGGTACCCTCGCCCGGGTGACTGTTGATCTTCAGCCCGTATTTCCGGCCAAAGTTCAGATGGATACGATCATTTACATTTGCTACGCCGATTTTTTTGCGGTCTTTGTGCGGGTTCAGATCAGTCTGAGTCATCTCGAATCCTTTTCCGTTATCCTGAAGTTCCAGGATCATATGTCCGTCTTCTTCCCAACAGGTAATATGGATCTTCATGACAGAACCATCATCGGAAGAACCATGCATCACGGAATTTTCCGCGAGCGGCTGCAGGATCAGTTTGGGAACGAGGCAGGAGAGCAGTTCGTCATCCTCAATGTGGAAAGAATATTCGAAACTTCCTGCATATCGGATGCGGAGGATGGCAAAATAATTTTCCAGATTTTCCAGCTCTTCCTGCACGGTGATATATTCGTTCTTATTCGTGAGCGTATTCTGAAGAAGACTGCTGAGCGCCTGGATTCCGTCACTGACGATCTGGTCATTGTGCATGGCTGCCACAAAGCGCAGACTGTTTAAGGTGTTAAAAAGAAAATGAGGATTGAGTTGATACTGGAGCATCTGAAGTTCCAGCTCTCTTTTTTTCTTTTCCTGTTCTTTTTGCTGTTCGAGAAGATTCTGGATGGTATCTGCCATGTGGTTCATGCTGCCGGACAGGTCCGAAAGTTCATCTTTGTGGTTATCCTGAATACGGATATTCAGGTTTCCGTGGGATAATTCTTTACAGAAATCCAGCATGCTTCTGATCGGGGAGGTGATTCCCGGATATACCATTGCGACGATCCCGATGCACATGAGGACCAGGATCACTGCCACGATCAGAATCCGGCGAAGCATGGTATAAACTTCGGAATTGATATAATGATAAGGCATAGTGTACACAAAAAGCTGATTGAGATTTTTATTGAAAATATAAGTGACCAGCTGTTCTTCGCCATCTTTGTGGATGCTGAAGGAATCAGTCCTGGAAGGAAGCTTCTGCTGGATATTTTTGAGAAATTCGCTGTCAACTTTTTCACCGAGTGCGATATCTCTGTCCCAGGAGGAAAGAACAGTACCGTCCATGTTCATATACATAATATTAGAAGAATCTGCCAGTCCCACCGGTTCGAGGACTGTCTTGGAAAAAATCTTCTCATCGATGGAAATCAGGGTGTAACCGATCACGCGGCTTTCGCTGTACTGTTCATAGATCCTTCTTCCAAGGACCAGAATGTCTCTGTCACGGTAGGTGTGTACATACGCCCATACATCCTGATTTTCCAGGCGCAGCCGGTCGAGGAGCATGTCTACATCATTCTGATAGAAACCGTCATAGCCAAGATCATAAAAAATATTTCCGTCGGTATCATATACGGTGATATTTTTGGCCTGTGCCGGATAGATGATCTTGGTGCGAACCATATGTTGGATCTCATTGATCGCCTGATTTTTCTCAATATCTGACATATCTTTGTTCAGAAGCCCGTCCTTGATCTCTTCGCTGATGCAGATAGAGCCACACAGATACTGATATTTTTCAATCTCACTTACCATATTCAGATTGATCATCGATAAAGTCTGAGAAATGGAAGCAGAAAGTTTTTCCCGGAGTGCTACGGAAAAGATATGAAAGGAATAGCCACTGATTCCTGCCAATGGTATAATGGATATCAGCAAAAGAGCGATGACAAGCCTTGTTTTGATACTGAATTTACGAAATCCCTGATAACGTTGTTTTTTATTCATTTTTCTCCCCGCCTTTTTATCCATTATACTAAAAAAAGTCAGGATAATCCATCCAAAACACAAATAGAAAAAGATTGTACATATTTATCACAAGAAAATCTATATCATATAATTTTTACAAGAAAAAGTTCCATAAGCAGGGCTGTTTTGTTAATTTACTACAAAAATATTTTGCCGTATACTGTCATCATAAGGCGAACGTAAAAAAGCCAGAACGAAGGAGGAAACAAACATATGAAGAAAAGATTTGCAGCTTCTGCTATGATCCTTGCGATGAGCGCAGCTAGCGTACTCTCACCACTCACTGCATTTGCAGACGCGGAAGAACAGGAACTGAACATCGCAATCTTCCAGGGTGGATACGGAGATGCTTACTGGAATCAGATGGTAGAACTCTTTGAGGAAAGTCATGAGGGCGTGAAAGTAAACATGACCATCAGCCCTACCATCGGTGATATCATTCGTCCACAGATCGTTGCCGGAAATGTACCGGATTTTATCTGCCTGAATGATGGCGGTGAGGACGGCGTGATCCTTTCTCTGATCAAAGAACATGCACTTCTGAACCTGAACGATGTTTTTGATGGCGAAAACTATGCAGGAACCGGTACACTCCGTGATGATATCACAGATGGAATCCTTGCAAGCAGCAAGTGTGCACCATATGGAGATGGCGATATCTATCTCGCACCGTTCAACAGCGGTCCACAGGGCCTGATCTACAATAAGACATTCTTCGACGAAAACAATCTGGAAGTTCCGAAGACCTGGGATGAGTTCTTTGCACTTGGTGATACAGTCAAAGATATCGACGGACGTTCCCTCTTTACTTATCAGGGAATCTATCCGGGATATATGGAAGAAATGCTCTGGCCGGCAATTGCAAATGAGTGTGGTGAAGAAGCTCTCACAAAGATCGCAAATTATGAAGAAGGCTCCTTTAATAATGAAGGCGTGCTGAAAGCCCTCACTCATATCAAAGAGATTGCAGATAAGGGATATCTTCTGGAAGGTACAGTAGGTATGAACCATACAGAATCCCAGACAGAGATGATGCTTGGAAAAGCTGCTTTTATCACAAATGGAACCTGGATGGAAAATGAGATGCAGGATGCTCCGAGAGAAGACGGATTTGAGTTTGCCATGGCTCCGATCCCGACAGAGAATGCAGATGATGTTCACTATGTATTCGACAGCTGCGAGCAGTTCTCTATTCCGGCAGCTGCAAAGAATCAGGAACTCGCAAAAGAATTCCTCCGTTTCCTGTACAGCGATGAATCTGTATCTGCATTTGCAGAAGCTTCCGGTGCCCTTTACGCAACAAAGAGTGCCCGTGAAGTGGCAAAAGACAAACTTTCTACAGCAATCTACAACATGTACGGAATCTATGACGAAGCAAATGCCTCTTCTCTGATCATGAGCTTCTCAGCAGTTCCGGCTGACTGCAAGATCAATCCAAAAGATGAGATTTTTAACCCGATCACTTCTGTTATGAACGATGAAATGACAGTAGAAGAGTGGGCACAGAATGTAGAGGACGCTTTTGCACAGGTTCGTGCAGACCAGGAAGCTGCCAAATAAATATCTTTTTTGTTATTTACAGAATGAATGTTGTCCGATTAAGCGAAAAGGCTGCTGCACAAGGTATGCGGCAGCCTTTTTTTACCCCAAAATGATTTGAAATCTGAAAAAAGGAGTGACCAGACGTGGTAAAAAAGCCAAAATTATTTATAGCTTTGTGTACGCTTCCCGCGTTGATTCTTACGATTGTTTTTATGATCGTACCGATGCTGAATGCCATCTATCTGTCATTTACCAGTTCCACAGCACTCAGTGTTGGATTCAACAGTAAGTTTGTATTTCTGGATAATTATATTTATATGTTCAAAGACAAGGACTTTGTGCAGGCGCTTTTTAATACGTTTAAACTGATGCTTGTGATTCCGGCTCTGACGATTTTTCTGAGCCTGATATTTGCTTTCATCCTTACACAGGGAGAACTTCGGGAGAAATCTTTTTATCGTACCGTATTCTTTTTTCCGAGTGTTGTATCCATGACGGTTGTCGGGATTGTATGGTCTTTTGTGTTTAATCCGACAAGAGGAATCCTCAATCATATGCTGGATCTGTTTAACCTGTCTTCCTGGAAACATGCCTGGCTCGGAGAGGGAAAAACAGCTCTCTGGTGTATCGGTGCCGCACTGGTGTGGCAGGCGATCGGTTATTATATGGTAATGCATGTGGCTTCGATTGACGGGATCTCTCAGGAAATTTATGAAGCGGCCTCGATCGATGGAGCGACCGGAGTCCAGAAGTTTTTCAGGATCACGATCCCGCTTCTTCGCAGATCCATCGGAACGACCTATATCCTTTCTCTGTCCGGAACGATCAATCTGAGTTTTACTCTGTCTAATGTCATGACGGGAGGAGGACCGAACGGTGCTTCCAGTGTCCTTTTGCAGTATATGTACACGCAGGGCATGCGAAATGCAAACTTTGGCTATGCGATGGCAATCGCCATGTTTACGCTTCTGCTTGCAATCGTGCTTGCGCTGATCTCACGAAAACTGTCAGCTGAGAAAGAATAGGAGGGAGACTGATGAAAACTGTAAGAACCTGGTGTATCAGGATCCTGATGATTCTGTTTACAATTATTTTTCTTTATCCGCTTTTCTGGAACCTGATGTCTGCGTTTAAGACAAATGCGGAGTATCTGACAGATCCTTATGCACTGCCGGTATCACTGAATCTGGATAATTTTGTCGCTGCATGGCAGAAGGCAAATATTGCAGCGTATTTTGGAAATTCTGTGTTTGTAACGGTATTGTCTACGGCATTGCTTCTGCTGTTTGTCATACCGATTTCTTACGTACTGGCAAGATACCGCTTTGCCGGAAGCAAACTGATCTCCACAATCTATATGGCATGTATTTTCCTCCAGGCAACGTATATCATGATCCCGCTTTTCCTGGAATTGCAGGCAATCAATGGGCTGAATAATCTGCCGGTACTCTGTCTGGTCTATGCGGTCATGCAGTTCCCGTTCTGCATTTTTACTCTGCAGGGCTTTATGTCTGCTGTGCCAAAAGACTATGAAGAATCTGCCCGGATCGATGGTGCCACAAACCTTCAGCTTCTTCTGAAAGTTATGGTTCCGCTTGCAAAACCGGGAATTGCAACGATCACAATGTTGAGCGCAATGGGATTCTGGAACGAATATCCGCTGGCACTGGTCCTTCTGACCGATGATGCCAAAAAGACCCTTCCGATCGGAATGGCAAATCTGTTTGAGATACAGAAGTATGCGACAGACTGGGGTGCACTGTTTGCGGGACTTGTGATCATTATGATCCCGACCATGATCATTTATCTGATCGGACAGAGATATCTGCTGCAGGGAATCGGGGCAGGCGGCCTGAAAGGGTGAATTGGATTTTTTTGAAGAAGGAGAAGAGATATGCCGACAGATCAGGAATTGATTAAGATTGTTCCGTCGAAGCGTCAGCTTAAGTATCAGGAAACGGAATTTTATGCATTTTTTCACTTTGGGATGAATACGTATACGAACCGGGAATGGGGAGACGGTACGGAAGGTCCCGGGGTTTTTGATCCGCAGGAATTTGACGCCGGGCAATGGGTATCGGCGGTGAAAGCGGCAGGAATGAAAGGCGTGATCCTTACCTGCAAGCATCATGACGGATTTTGTCTGTGGCCGACGAAATATACGCAGCATAGTGTCGCTTCGAGTCCATGGAAGGATGGAGCGGGGGATGTAGTACGGGAAGTTTCGGATGCCTGCCGCCGTTATGGCTTGAAGTTTGGAATCTATCTTTCTCCGTGGGACCGGAATCAGCCATGTTATGGAAGAGGGAAGGAATATGACGATTATTATATCGCACAGTTGACAGAACTGCTGACCGGGTATGGGGAGATATTCAGTGTCTGGCTGGACGGGGCCTGTGGGGAAGGTCCGAATGGAAAGAAGCAGGTTTATGACTGGGAGAGATATTATGCATGTGTACGGAAGTATCAGCCAGATGCCTGCATCTGCGTCTGCGGACCGGACATCCGATGGTGTGGAAATGAAGCCGGCGATGTAAGAAAATCAGAGTGGAGTGTAGTTCCTGCGCGGACAGCTCTGGCAGAAAGTGTGCAGGAAAGAAGTCAGCAGTCGGACGATGAAGAATTTCGCCAGAGGAAGATCACCAGTGATATGGAAGACCTTGGAAGCCGTATCGCTCTTGAGGGCGAACATGATCTGATCTGGTATCCGGCAGAGGTAAATACCTCGATCCGACCGGGATGGTTTTATCATCCGGAAGAGGATGGCCAGGTGAAAAGCCTGGAAGAACTGGTCCATATTTATCTGGGGTCTGTTGGTGGAAATGCAACATTTCTTCTGAATATCCCGCCAATGTCGAACGGGCTTCTGCATGAGAATGATGTGGAGCGTCTGAGGGAACTGGGAGAATGGCAGCAGAGAAGTTTTTCCCGCAATCTGCTGGAGGAATCCCACAGACCGGTGGAACTTGTCTTTGCATTGGATGAAGCAGAAGATGTCGGGTATCTGGTACTAAAAGAAGAAATCCGGAATAGCCAGAGAGTAGAGGCTTTTGAAGTATTTGTAAGAGATCAGGGAGAGTGGGAGAAGGTCTATACAGGAACTGTAATCGGGTACAAAAAAATCATCCCACTTTTTAAAGAAAACGTGAAAGAAATCAGAATCGTACTGAACGATTACAGAGTTCTGCCACAGATTTCCTTTGTTGGAGTATATCCGAGGAAGAAATAAAGTACAGAGTCAACCCCAAAAGAGAAAGCAGATGACCTAAATTCTATAAAGACAAAAATAAACCATCCAGGAGCGTTGCAAATGGATGGTTTATTTTCTGGTTTTACCATTTCTGTGCACGTTTCTCAATGAAATCCAGAATGGCATACAGCCCCATTGCGATCACGCACAGGATTACGATGGACATCAGCACCCATGTCAGCTTAAAGGTCTGGGAACCGTAGATGATCAGATATCCAAGCCCCTGCCTTGCACCAATGAATTCACCGATGATCACGCCGACCAGGCACAATCCAATATTGACTTTCATCACACTCAGGATGAGAGGCACGGAAGACGGAAGGACAATCTTTGTCAGTTCGTCTTTTTTTGTGCCGCCGAGGGTGCGGATGAGTTTCAGTTTTTCCGGGTCAGCTTCGCGGAAGCCGGTGTAGAGATTGATGACTGAGCCAAAGATTGCCACAGACATTCCGGCAACGATGATCGTCCGGATATTTGCACCGAGCCACACGATCAGGAGCGGGGCAAGGGCGGATTTTGGCAGACTGTTCAGGACGACGAGGTAAGGCTCCAGGATCCGTGAAAGCTTTGGACAGCACCATAGAAGAACCGCCGTGCCGATCCCGAGAAAAACGGTAAAGACAAAGCTGACCAGAGTTTCCATCAGCGTGATCCCGATATGTGTAAACAGAGACTGATCCTGTACCATCTTAAAAAATGTTCGCCAGATCTCAGACGGACTGCTGAAGATAAAAGAATCGATCCATCCCTGTCTGGCAGATACTTCCCACAAAAGGAGAAAGCCCAGGAACAGAAAGATCCTGGACACATGGATCAGATATTTTTCACGCCGGACACAGGCCAGATATTTTTTCTGTGCAGGAGAAAGGTCAGGCATACTGGTTCAGCTCCTTCCAGATAAGATTGAAATAAGACTTAAATTCCGGTGCACCGCGTGCGGCAAGAGGGGTCCTTTCATCCAGTGACAGTCGGATCGGGACAATACGCGCGACATAGGCAGGACGGGCAGAAAGGATGATCACACGGTCTGCCATGCTGATCGCTTCGGAAATATCGTGCGTAACAAGGATCGCGGTTTTCTGTTCTTTTTTGAGGATGCGACCGATGTCATCGCTGACATTCAGACGTGTCTGATAATCCAGTGCAGAGAAAGGCTCGTCAAGCAGCAAAAGTTCCGGTTTCAGGGAAAGTGTGCGGATAAGAGCCGCACGCTGGCGCATGCCGCCGGATAACTGCGAAGGACGGGCGGTGCGGAACTTGTCAAGCCCGTAGGTGTCAAGCATTTTTTCGATGTATGCAAGTTTTTCAGGCGTTTTTTCCTTACGGATCTCAAGACCGAGGAGGATATTCCGGTAGATGCTTCTCCATTCCAGAAGATGGTCTTTCTGGAGCATATATCCAATGCGTGGATCGCCGGGAGACGGAGGGATGCCGTTCATAAGAATCGTGCCTTCTTCTGCTGGGAGCATGCCGCAGATCAGATTCAGGAGCGTGGATTTTCCGCAGCCGGATGGACCGACAACGGCAAGAAATTCACCGGGCATCAGGTCAAACGATATATTTGAAAGAGCTTTCGTCTCTCCGGATACGGTATGGTAAGAAAGAGAAACATTTCTGATCTCCAGAAGGGGTTTCATACAAAATACCTCGAAAGAGAATCTATATTTTAAGATATGCGGGAGAGTGCATCTGTGTTATGATAGGAAAAAGGATCACGGAAACAGTCTGACACAGAAAGATCCATATAGAAATTTCAGCAATAATCTTACAAGAGGAATATCACCATGAATAAACGAAATTATCAGAAAGAGCTTGACCGGCTCATTGAAAACATAACAAAAGAGGGAAAAGTTCCACGGCTTTTTCTTCACAGCTGCTGTGCACCGTGCAGCAGTTATGTGCTGGAATATTTATCTCAGTATTTTGAGATTACAGTATTTTTTTATAATCCCAATATCTCATTGGAGGAAGAATACCGTAAGCGAGTCGCAGAGATTCGCCGTCTGGTAGCGGAAATGTCTTTTACACATCCGGTTCATATCGAAGAAGGCACCTATGATCCGCAGGTATTTTATGAAATGGCGAAAGGTATGGAAAAAGTTCCGGAGGGTGGCGAACGTTGCTTCAAATGCTACCGCCTCCGAATGGAAGAAGCAGCAAAACTTGCCAGAGAGGGAAACTATGATTATTTTACAACGACGCTTTCAATCAGTCCTCTGAAAAATGCAGAGAAGATCAACGAGATTGGCGAAGAACTGGCAGAAATTTACAAAGTACCTCATCTTCCATCTGATTTCAAGAAGAAAAACGGCTACAAGCGTTCGATTGAATTATCTCACGAGTTTGATCTTTACCGGCAGAATTACTGTGGCTGCGTCTTTTCGAAGCGCGAACAGGAAGAAAAACTGAAACAAAAACTGAAATAAAAACAAATTTCAGAGAGTTCTGCTCTTTGATTTTCCACTGGAATGTGGTAAACTGATAGAAAATTATGCACTGTGGGATTCTGGTGAGATCTGGCAGTGGCAAAATCACCGTACAATAAGGAGGACATTATGGCACAGTTATGGGGAGGACGTTTCACAAAGGAAACGGACAAACTTGTATACAATTTCAATGCTTCTATTTCATTTGACCAAAAATTTTATAAACAGGATATCCGCGGAAGTAAAGCTCATGTCAGAATGCTGGCCAAGCAGGGCATCCTGACAGAAGAAGAAAGAGATCAGATCCTTGGCGGTCTGGACAGTATTCTTGCAGATGTAGAATCCGGAAAACTGGAGATTACATCTGAATATGAAGATATTCACAGTTTTGTAGAGGCAAATCTGATTGACCGTATCGGAGATCCGGGTAAGAAGCTTCATACAGGAAGAAGTCGTAATGACCAGGTTGCTCTTGATATGAAATTGTATGTGCGTGATGAGATCGAAGAGATCGATGCAGAACTGAAGAAACTTCTGGAAGCTCTTCAGGTGATCATGGAGAATAATGTGCACACATATATGCCTGGATTTACGCATTTGCAGAAAGCACAGCCGGTTACACTGGCACATCATGTAGGGGCATATTTTGAGATGTTCCGCAGGGACAGAAGCCGTATGGCTGATATTCGTAAACGTATGAATACCTGTCCGCTTGGAGCAGGTGCGCTTGCAGGAACCACTTATCCGCTGGACAGATTTTATACTGCAGAGCTGTTGGGCTTTGACGGACCGACGAGAAACAGTATGGATTCCGTATCTGACAGAGATTATGTGATCGAACTACTTTCTGCCATGTCCACAGTCATGATGCATCTGAGCCGTTTCTGCGAGGAAATCATTCTCTGGAATTCCAACGAATACCGTTTTGTGGAGATCGATGACGCATACAGCACCGGAAGCAGTATTATGCCGCAGAAGAAGAACCCTGATATCGCAGAGCTTGTAAGAGGTAAGACGGGACGTGTTTATGGTGCACTGACTTCTATCCTGACAACTATGAAAGGTATTCCGCTTGCATATAACAAAGATATGCAGGAAGATAAAGAACTGACCTTTGATGCGATTGATACCGTAAAAGGCTGTATTGCCCTGTTTACAGGTATGGTCTCTACCATGGAATTCCGTAAAGATGTCATGGAAGCAAGTGCAAAGAACGGCTTTACTAACGCAACAGATGCTGCAGACTATCTGGTAAATCACGGAGTTCCGTTCCGTGATGCACATGGTATTGTAGGCCGCCTGGTACTGACCTGTATTGATAAGGGAATCTCTCTTGATGAACTTCCGCTTGAAGAATACAAAGAAATCTCACCTGTATTTGAACAGGATATTTATGAGGCAATCAGCATGAAGACATGTGTGGAAAAACGTGAGACATATGGTGCTCCGGGACCGAAAGTGATGGAGCAGATCATTGCAGAGAACAAAGAATATCTGAAAAATAATTAAAAACCACTTGCATTTTTGATTAAAGTGGTATAGTATGTACAAAGAAAACAGATGTGTGCCGTACAAAGACACATGTGAAATAAACGAGTGAGGAGAACGATTGTTATGAGTGAAAAACTGAGAGTCGGTATTTTAGGTGCTACAGGTATGGTAGGACAGAGATTTATTTCTCTTCTGGAAAACCATCCGTGGTTTGAGGTCGTTACTCTGGCAGCAAGCCCGAGAAGCGCTGGAAAGACATATGAGGAAGCTGTTGGCGGCAGATGGAAAATGGATACTCCAATGCCGGAAGCAGTAAAGAATATCGTAGTTATGAATGTTAATGAAGTAGAAAAAGTTGCTTCTACTGTTGACTTTGTGTTTTCCGCAGTTGACATGTCCAAAGATGAGATCAAAGCGATCGAAGAAGAATACGCAAAGACAGAGACTCCTGTTGTTTCCAACAACAGTGCACATCGCTGGACACCGGATGTGCCGATGGTAGTGCCGGAAATCAACCCGGAACATTTTGATGTGATCCAGTATCAGAAGAAACGCCTTGGTACTACTAAGGGATTCATCGCTGTTAAACCAAACTGCTCCATTCAGAGCTATGCACCGGTACTTACTGCCTGGAAAGAATTTGAACCATATGAAGTAGTTGCTACTACATATCAGGCAATTTCCGGAGCAGGAAAGACATTTAAAGACTGGCCGGAAATGGAACACAATATCATTCCATATATCGGTGGAGAAGAAGAAAAGAGCGAGAAAGAGCCGTTGAGACTGTGGGGTAAGATTGAAGACGGAGTGATCGTACCGGCAACAGAACCAGTCATCACATGCCAGTGCCTGCGTGTTCCGGTACTGAACGGACATACAGCAGCAGTATTTGTTAAATTCCGTAAAAAACCTACAAAAGAACAGTTGATCGAAGCTCTGAGAAACTTCAAAGGTCTTCCTCAGGAACTGGAACTTCCGAGTGCACCGAAACAGTTCATCCAGTATCTGGAAGAAGACAACCGTCCGCAGGTAAGCGAGGATGTCAACTACGAACACGGAATGGGCGTATCTGTTGGACGTCTCCGTGAAGACACTGTTTATGATTATAAGTTTGTAGGACTTTCTCATAATACCGTAAGAGGAGCTGCCGGTGGTGCTGTACTCTGCGCAGAAACTCTGAAAGCAAAAGGCTATATTACAAAGAAATAAAAATCATTTCAAATAATGATATTTAACCAGAACTGTCCTGACAGGAAATAAAGTCTGCCAGGGCAGTTTTTTTGCGCTTTTCTGTCAAAAAAAGACATGGAGAAAACGGAAGATTTATGTTATCATAGATGGACAAGGTTAAGACAGAAAGGAAATTGAGCAAAATGGAGAAGGTATATCTTACAAAGCTCGCCCCCAACTGTGGATGTGCAGCGAAAGTAGGTCCGGGAACGCTGGCAGGTGTACTTTGTGGACTGCCGAAATTTCAGGATCCGAATCTTCTTGTTGGAACAGAAACATCTGATGATGCAGCTGTTTACAGAATTTCGGACGAACTGGCAATGATTCAGACCCTTGATTTTTTTACGCCGGTTGCAGACGATCCATATGATTTTGGGCAGATAGCAGCGGCGAATGCATTGAGTGACGTCTATGCTATGGGTGGTGAGCCGAAAACCGCATTGAATATTGTTGCTTTCCCGAAGGATATGGATACAGCAATCCTTGGTGAGATTCTGAAGGGCGGAGCGGACAAAGTAATGGAAGCGGGAGCTGTACTTGCCGGTGGGCATACGATCCAGGATGATACACCGAAGTATGGCCTGAGCGTAACAGGCTTTGTACATCCAGAGAAGTTCTGGAAGAATTACGGAGCTCAGACAGGTGACAGGCTGATCCTTACAAAACCGCTTGGAACGGGTATTGTGAATACGGCTATCAAAGCCGATATGGTATCTGAAGAGGCGCGGGAAGCAGCTTTGAAATCTATGAAGACGCTAAACAGATATGCCCGTGATGTATTAAAAAGACATACTGTTCATGCCTGTACAGATGTGACAGGGTTTGGTCTTGGCGGACATGGAACGGAAATGGCAGACGGTAGTAAGAAGACACTTGTGATCGATGCAAAAGCACTTCCGATTCTTCCGGATGTAGAAGAATATGCCTCTATGGGACTGATTCCGGGAGGTGCATATCGCAACCGGGAATTTGCAGCAAAATCCGGTTACATAAGCACAGCAGAACTCTGGCGGGAGGATCTGGTCTTTGATCCGCAGACGTCTGGCGGACTTCTTGCGGCGGTTCCGGCAGATGAAGCAGAAGAGATACTTCTGGAATTGAGTGAATCTGCTCTTTCCTGTGCGATGATCGGTGAAGTGACTGACCGGGAAAATCACGCACTGGAGATTCGATAACTGACAGTTATCGAAAATAAATGAAAATTTGTTATAAAAATATCAAACTTTGCGGTATATATATTGAGAATTTATATCAAAAATGCTATAATGCAAGAATACAATATGTGGAGGGAACAAAAGAGTTTATAAGATACTCTGTTCCTTGGAAAGGGAGGTATTTTTTATGAATCAAGAGGATGTACAGAAACTATCAAATGCAGCAAACGCGAAGATTACCCTGCTGAAAAATGACTTTTTCAAGTATTTCATGCGGGCGATCATGGCAGGGTTCTTTATTGTAGTTGCAATGATCTTTTCCAATGTTGTGGGAAATGTGTTCTCAGGGGCCGAAGAACCGGCATGGGGGAAATTCCTGGGGGCGCTCGTGTTCTCGATTGCGGTATTGCTGATTTCGCTGGTAGGCGGCGAGCTTTTTACCGGAAATAATCTGGTGATGGCATTTGGAGCATTTGACAAGAAGATCAGCTGGGGCGATGCGGCTAAAGTATGGGTAGTCAGCTATATCGGTAACTTTGTTGGCTGTCTGATTCTTTCTCTGATTTTTGTATGGGCGGGAGCATCCGGAACAGCAGATTATTTTGCCGGATTTATCGGAAATAAACTTGCAATTCCGGCAGGTCAGATGTTTTTCCGTGCAGTTTTGTGTAACTTCTTTGTATGTCTTGGGGTTCTTTGTGGCATTAAGCTTAAGAGCGAAGTTGCAAAGTTTTTGATGATCGTTATGTGTATTTCTGGATTTGTTGTCAGCGGATTTGAGCACTGTGTGGCAAATATGGGTATCTTTGTAACAGCAGGATGTCTGGTACCGGGAGTTTCCATTGGAGCAATGGTTAAGAGCATGATAATCGTCACTTTGGGAAATATGGCAGGCGGTGCGCTTCTTCTTGCATGGCCTCTCAGAAAGATGAGTGCAGATAAATAATATGGGTAAATCCTTATACATAGCTGAGAAACCAAGTGTTGCTCAGGAATTTGCGAAAGCATTAAAAATTAACGGACAGAGAAAGGATGGCTATCTGGAATCAGAAGATTCTGTAGTGACCTGGTGTGTTGGGCACCTGGTCACTATGAGCTATCCTGAAAAATATGATATCAAGTATAAAAGGTGGAGTTTGGATACCCTGCCTTTTTTACCGCGTGAATTTAAGTATGAAGTGATTCCGGGGGTGCAGAAACAGTTTAACATTGTTAAGGGGCTTCTGAACCGTCCGGATGTAGAGAGGATTTATGTGTGTACCGACTCCGGGCGTGAGGGAGAATATATCTATCGTCTGGTGGCACAGATGGCGGGTGTGAAAGATAAAGAGCAGCGTAGAGTATGGATCGATTCCCAGACAGAGGAAGAAATCCTTAGAGGAATCCGCGAGGCAAAAGAACTGTCAGTCTATGACAATCTGGCAGATTCTGCCTATTTGCGGGCAAAGGAAGATTATCTGATGGGAATCAATTTTTCCAGAGTCCTGACTTTGCGTTATGGCAACAATGTTTCTAATTACCTGAACAGTAAATATCAGGCAATCTCCGTAGGCAGAGTCATGACATGTGTGCTTGGAATGGTTGTGCGTCGCGAACGGGAGATCCGATCTTTTGTGAAAACCCCGTTTTACCGTGTCCTTTCCAGTATTGCACTGGAAGGAGAACACTTTGATGGAGAATGGAGAGCAGTAGAAGGAAGCAGATATTTCCAGTCGCCGTACCTTTATAAGGAGAATGGCTTCAAAGAAAAGAAACATGCCGAGGAACTGATTCGGATGTTGGAGTCGGAACAACCCTTGTCCTGCCGCGTAGAAAAGGTGGAACGCAAAAAAGAAAACAAAAATCCGCCACTTTTATTTAACCTGGCAGAGCTTCAGAATGTCTGCTCCAAACTGTTCAAGATCAGTCCGGACGAGACACTTCGTATTACACAGGAATTGTATGAGAAAAAACTGGTGACTTATCCCAGAACTGATGCCAGAGTGCTGTCGAGTGCGGTTGCAAAAGAAATTTATAAAAATATTTCAGGACTGCGTCGATATCTGATGATCGACAATGCAGCAGATGAGATTTTACAGATGGGTTCTTACAAAACAATCGCAAAAACCAGATATGTCAATGATAAACAGATTACAGATCATTATGCGATCATCCCGACAGGTCAGGGATTAAATGTTCTGAAAAGTCTTTCTCAGACATCACAGAGAGTTTATGAGACGATCGTACGACGTTTCCTCTGTATTTTCTGTCCGCCGGCAGTTTATCAGAAAGTCAGTCTGGTGACAGAGATGCAGAAAGAAAAGTTCTTTTCCGGTTTCAAGGTGCTGCAGGAAGAAGGATACCTGAAATATGCGACGAATTCTTTTGCCAGAAAATCAGCAGCAGACAGATCACAGGAGTCCGGCAAAGAAGACAGTGAGGAGGCATCCTGTGACGTGCAGCTTTTGAATGCGTTGCAGCGACTGAAAAAGAATGATATACTGACCGTAGATGCTCTGAACATTAAAGAGGGAGAAACGTCTCCGCCGAAACGGTATAATTCAGGTTCTATGATTCTGGCAATGGAAAATGCAGGTCAGCTGATCGAAGATGAGGAACTGAGAGCACAGATCAAGGGAAGCGGAATCGGAACCAGTGCAACAAGGGCAGAGATTCTTAAGAAACTTGTTTCTATCAAATACTTGTCATTAAATAAAAAGACACAGGTAATCACACCAACGCTTCTTGGAGAGATGATATTTGATGTTGTAAACTGTTCGATTCGTCAGCTTCTGAATCCTGAACTGACAGCAAGCTGGGAAAAGGGCCTTACATATGTGGCAGAGGGAAGTATTACTTCACAGGAGTACATGGACAAACTGGAACATTTTGTGCGTCTGCGTACCGCTCAAGTGGAACAGAGTAATTATCAGTATGCACTGCGGCAGTTTTTTGACGCAGCCGCTGCGAATTATAAATCGAAGCCAATGGCTTCCAGACGAGGAGGAAAATCATAATCATGTTAAAAGATTTTACAGTTGCAAATCTTCTGGATTTGAATGAAACAATAGCTGCAGAGTTGTTTGAAGGAAAGACATATCCGTGGGAAGTTCTCCCGGAAATCAGTGATTTTATTATGAAACTTGGTCCGACACTTAATCCGTCTGAGTATGAGTGTAAGGATGGCAATGTATGGATCGCAAAATCTGCCAAAATAGCTCCAACTGCTTATATCAATGGGCCGGCTATTATCGGTAAGGATGCGGAAGTCCGCCATTGTGCATTTATCCGTGGAAATGTAATTGTGGGAGAAGGAGCAGTTGTCGGAAATTCCACAGAACTCAAAAATGCAGTCCTTTTTAATAAAGTACAGGTTCCGCATTATAACTATGTAGGAGATGCTGTTCTTGGATACAAATCCCATATGGGCGCAGGTTCTATCTGCTCCAACGTTAAGTCAGACAAGAAACTGGTCGTTGTCAAAGATGGTGATGAGAAGATAGAGACAGGACTGAAGAAATTTGGTGCCATGCTTGGTGACTATGTAGAAGTTGGATGTGGCTCTGTGCTGAACCCTGGAACTGTGATCGGCAGAAATACGAATATATATCCGCTTTCACCGGTAAGAGGCTGCATTCCGGCAGACAGTATCTACAAAAACGCAGCCGAGATCATCAAAAAGAATTAAGGCCGGCCAAAATAGTCTTTAAAGAAAAAAGAGATTCCGGATGATCACAAGGATTGTGATATGTACGGGATAGAATAAATAAAAGAAATACTTCGCGGCTTTTCCTCGGATAAAGCCGCGTTTTCCATTGTACATATTAATGGAAATAAAGGCAAAACAGGCTTTCCATTCATAACTCAGCCAGCAGCTTCCAACGATCGCCTGGGATACTTTCTCATTTCGGAGAAGATACATCAGAACGAGAAAGATGAAACCACGCCATCCGTAATCTGCATGCAGCAGGATAGAGATACCGAGGAGAGCAAGCAGAGAGAAAAGCTGCATCCACGGTGTTTCCCAGAAGTATTCAAGAGCACAGAAGGCAAGATATCCAAGAAAGAGAGTAAAAAAAACATTCTGTTTATCAGCATAATGCCAGGTGTTTGAAAACATAAAATTCCACGGAATTTCGGAAATTAGCGCAAACAGCAGCAGATTCCGGCCATATTTTCTGCGGTCATGCGTATGAAGGAATCCTTCGACGATCAGGAAACAGAAAATAGGAAAAGCACATCGTCCGATATCGCGGACAATACGATAGAAAGTAATTCCTTTTCCATTGATATAAAAGAGCTCCGTGAGCGCCGGCGGATAGTGGCTGAGTATGATTGCACCTGTATGATCGATCAGCATGGCAATACAGGCAAGCAGTTTCAGCATGCTGCCACTTAGAATCTGAAAGCGTGCCGGAAAAATGCTTGGAGGGAGTTTGTCAGACATAGAATTTTCTCCTTGTTTTTTAATGAATTTTATCACATTTATACAAGAACGGCAATTATATGATATCCATATAGAAAAGTTCGTATTATTTGACATAAGTTTGACTGGACTAACGGTAGTGATTTGTGAGAAAATACATTCAGGTTGTTAGTCTATCTTTTAACAACATCATAAGTAAATCTATACTTGAAAGGAGTTTTAACATGATTTATTCACGCGAAGTAGAAGAAATGTGCCCAGTTGCACAGGGTGTCCATCACGGCGCCGCTCCAATCCCGGAAGAAGCAAAATGGGTTCAGGCTAAGGAAGTGAAGGACATTTCCGGTTTCACACATGGTGTAGGCTGGTGTGCTCCTCAGCAGGGTGCCTGTAAGCTGTCCCTGAACGTAAAAGAAGGTATCATCCAGGAAGCACTGGTTGAGACAATCGGATGCTCAGGTATGACTCATTCCGCAGCTATGGCATCTGAGATTCTTCCAGGATTGACTGTTATGGAAGCTCTGAATACAGACCTTGTTTGTGATGCTATCAACACAGCTATGAGAGAACTTTTCCTTCAGATCGTATACGGACGTTCCCAGTCTGCATTCTCTGAAGACGGACTTGCAGTAGGTGCTGGTCTGGAAGACCTTGGTAAAGGACTTCGTTCTCAGGTTGGTACAATGTACGGAACACTTAAAAAAGGTCCTCGTTACCTGGAAATGGCAGAAGGCTATGTTACAGGTATCGCTCTTGACGAAGATAATGAAATTATCGGTTATCAGTTCGTAAGCCTTGGCAAAATGACTGACTTCATCAAAAAAGGTGATGACCCGAACACAGCATGGGAAAAAGCAAAAGGTCAGTACGGCCGTGTTGCAGATGCTGTTAAGATCATCGACCCGCGTAAAGAATAATTATACCGATTATAATTTCAGGAGGATAAGTAAATGGCTTTATTTGAATCATATGAGAGACGAATTGACAAAATCAATTCAGTTTTAAACAGCTATGGAATCGCTTCTATCGAAGAAGCAGAGAAAATCACTAAAGATGCAGGCCTTGACGTATACAATCAGATCAAAGGCATTCAGCCGATCTGCTTCGAGAACGCTTGCTGGGCATACATCGTAGGTGCAGCTATCGCAATCAAAAAAGACTGCAGAAGAGCAGCTGACGCAGCAGCAGCTATCGGTGAAGGACTTCAGGCTTTCTGTATTCCTGGCTCCGTTGCTGATACACGTAAAGTAGGTCTTGGACATGGTAACCTTGGTAAAATGCTTCTGGAAGAAGAAACAGACTGCTTCTGCTTCCTGGCTGGACATGAGTCCTTCGCAGCAGCTGAGGGTGCTATCGGTATTGCTGAAAAAGCAAACAAAGTTCGTAAAAAACCTCTTCGTGTTATCCTGAACGGTCTTGGAAAAGACGCTGCTCAGATCATCTCCCGTATCAACGGATTTACATATGTAGAGACAGAGTATGATCCATACAAGAACGAAGTTAAAGAAGTATTCCGTAAATCTTATTCTGAAGGACTTCGTGCAAAAGTTAACTGCTATGGTGCTAACAGCGTTCCGGAAGGTGTTGCTATCATGTGGAAAGAAGGCGTTGACGTTTCTATCACAGGTAACTCCACAAACCCGACTCGTTTCCAGCATCCGGTTGCAGGTACTTACAAGAAAGAATGCAACGAAAAAGGAAAGAAATACTTCTCCGTTGCATCCGGTGGTGGTACAGGACGTACACTTCATCCAGACAACATGGCAGCAGGTCCTGCTTCCTACGGTATGACAGATACACTTGGACGTATGCATTCTGACGCTCAGTTCGCAGGATCTTCTTCCGTACCGGCTCACGTAGAAATGATGGGTCTGATCGGCGCAGGAAACAACCCGATGGTTGGTATGACTGTAGCTGTAGCTGTAGCTGTTGAGGAGGCAGCTAAGGAAGGCAAGTTCTAAGAAATCCAGTAAAATCAAGGGTTTAAGAAGTTGTAAGAAGTAGAAAAAAGTAGGAAAATGTATGTTATTCATACATTATTCCTACACTACTTCTACACACCTATTCCTACACTGAAAAAACATATTATTTTATTTTTTCTATATCCTCTCGCAACCATTCTAAATCACGTACGGTGTAAGTGGATTCAGTTATATCTTGAATTGAATGACCGACCATTTCTTTGAGGGCGTATTCATCCATTCCGGCTTTTTTACCCATCGTAACAAATGTTGTTCGAGGATCATGAGGTCTGTGTTCGGGATTCAAGTTTAATTGTTTAACAACCTTTTCAAAACGACTTGCATATTTGTCGTATGTTACAGACCAGGAACCAGAGTGAGTTTGTCCTTTATCATTGAAAAGATAATCGCTGTTTATAGAAAGGGCGAAATCATAATTGCGTTTCACAAGTTCTTTGATTTTGGAATGAATAGGAACAATCCGTTGCTTTCCGGCTTCCGTTTTCATTCCTGCTTGCATATACCATTTCTCCAAATTTACTTCATCTAAGCGTAAAGTAGCAAGTTCTTGAGGTCGCCATCCCATATAGCATTGTATGATAATCCAGTCTGTAAATTTAACATCATCAACATTTTTCCATAAAAGATCCATTTCTTTATTATCAAAGGGAAAATGCTTTTTCTTGTTTTTTTCTATTTCAACGATAACATCTCCAGAGAGCTCAAATGTTCTTGCATAATTCATTGGTACAATTTCGTATTCTAAAGCATAGTCTAGCATGTTATTGAATAGTGATTTTATTCTCGATTTAGTTCCTGGAGTTGCATAAACTTTTTCCCCTTTCTTTTTTCCGCGAGTTTCAATTCGAAAACCTTCCTCCATACACCCTTTAATATGTCGAGATCTGATGTCTTTCGCACGCATATCATATATAGAAGAACAATAAGCCCATGCCGAGTTTACAGTCCTAATATAGTTGTCTGTGGCATTTTTAAAATACTCAGCAGTCCATTTTTCGTAAAGCTCTTTCACTGTAATGTCCGGCTTTAAGTCATATGGATTTTTATTATATTCTACTAATGCGGCATAGGCGTCGTTATAAGTTGGAAAATAGGATTCCGGTTTTAGTGGCTTACATATAGGACGACCAGTAGATGTTTTTCCAACAGTAACCATTGCCCGATATGGGTTTCTAAGGTTTCGATTTTTGATTTGACTTATCTGTCCAAAGCCGTTAGGAAGTCGTTTTCTTTTATTATTTTTATTGCGGGGCTTTCTTGGTTTGATGTCTGGCTGTATCGGATATCCACAATGTGGGCAGAAAGTAGCTTTATCGCTTATCTGTAATTCGCATTCGGGACATTTTAGCAGCATATTTCATACCTCCTTCACGATATTAAAATGAGTTTTGTGTGTGGCAATGTTGATTTATCATGAGTAATCATATATGCTAGTGTAGGAATTGTCAACTCCTACACTCAATATTTTAAAGGGTTTTAATATATGGTTAGTAATGATAAATCAATTTGTCAGAATTGTGGGTCTAAATTAAAACGGTATGATAAGGTTTCAAGAATAGTACGGACGAAAGGCGGAAAAACTTCGTGGATAGAGATTGAACGTTTTCGATGTCCCGTTTGCGGTCAAATACATAGAGAGTTACCAGATTATATTTTTCCGTATAAGCAATACGAAGCGGAGGTGATTCGTGGTGTGTTGGAAGGTTTTATTACTTGTGAAACTTATGGATATGAAGATTATCCATGTGAAATGACCATGATTCGATGGAGGAATTCGCAGGAATTACAACTCCTTTTGTGAAGAATAAAACGAAAGGAGAAAAATCATGTCAAAAGAGGAACGGCACTTACAGACTAAGATTCGAATGTTTGAGGACATACTTTTAAGAACAAAGAATCCAAGTCAAGTAGACAACATCCAAATGGAATTGACAAGGATGAGAGCAAAATTGCAAAAATTATACTTCAAAAGAATGGAGTCCTAACAAGGGCTCTTTCTTTTTTGTGTGTATCGTTTTGCCACTGAGGTTGTTTTAACAAATCGCAAGTCTTATCCTAGAATAGCCGTTGAAAGGAGGTAACAGCCAATGGAAGAAATTGCATTTACACCGGGGTCTGTTCCAGTGGTAGTGGTAGCCAGAGTGTATGGAAAAGATGCTTCTTGGGTTCGTGCCGGTATTATATCCGGGTGGCTACCAATTGGAAAAGCTACTAGAAATGGTAAATTGATAACCAACATTGAGGAGATGAATTCAAGATACGGACGCATCAATTTTTACATCTCTCCGAAACGGCTTTGGGAGGAAACGGGATATTTGTGGAAAGGAGAGAAAAATTAAAAATGGGCACAACAATTCGTCCGGAATTATCGGAGAAAAATCCATATTGGATTGAACGTCATCGTTATTATGAGCTGAAGCATTTTTGTCTTCAATATCCAATCTGGAAAAAAGCATATGCAGCCTTGGATGGGCTTAGCCGCCGACCTTCCGATTTAGAAGTCTTTTCGAAAAAGGGAGAGATTAGCGATCCAACTGTTCGGTGTGTAGAAGCTCGATCCTATTATATTGAGCGTATGAAGACTGTTGAGCAGGTAGCGATTGCAACGGATGCGGAGTTATCCAGCTATATTCTAAAAGGAGTAACCGAAGGATGGTCTTATGACATCTTGAAAGCTAGGTTAAATATTCCATGCTGCAAGGATGTTTATTACAACTTATACAGACGATTCTTCTGGTTATTGAACAAAGCGAGGGATTGAAATGAAAATTATAGACATAGCAGTCAAGAAGGTCTATCGTTTCAACTGTCCGAATTGTCAGAGTCGTCTGGAAGCCGACAGTAAAGAAGTGGTAGATATCGGAGGAAAGGTGTGTAAATTCCATTGCCCTATGTGCCGGAAAGAGCGGTACATTGCTTGGTCTGACATGAGAAAGAAAATCGTGTATGAGGGTGAGAATACGCAATAATTACATCTCCTATTGTGAAAGGAGGTCGTTTAAATGATTAAATCAAAATTTGGACCGATAACAAATCCTAAAACAGGTATGAGCAAAGACATTGTTATAAATGCTTTGTCAAAAGAAAGTCTTAAAGACATTTTAATAGGTGGAGGTATTGTGATGGTAGGTATTACCTATCTAGCATTATCAACGTTTAAAAATGGAGCAAAGGCTTTTGAAACGGCGGAGTATGAAACATTGGAATCGCTTGATTTGTTTACTAATTAACGGTCAAAGACAAACGTCATTTAATAACAGATTTAAAGACTGAGCCAGCAATGGCTCTTTCTTTTTATCCTAGATTAAAATGCAGTACCGAGGTATCTGAAAGACATGTTATGTTGATATTTGAAAAAATCCCGGGTGGGAAATTTGGAAAAAGGTTTTTTGAAAGGTGGGGACAAAATATGGAACTGATTATTTGTATTATTGTTGGCATCATTATCGGAATTGTCTTCGGACGACGAGTGTTTCGAAGCGATGTCGTGGGTTCGCTGCGAGTTGATCAATCAGATCCGGATAGCGGACCTTATTTGTTTTTGGAGCTGTCTCATGAAGGGGTAGATGCGATATATAAGAAAAAATATGTTGTCCTAAAAGTCAACATCCAAGATTATATTTCGCACGAATAACAAGTCCTTTTATGGAACAGTTAATGAATTCACGAAAGGAGAACTAAAATGGGTGAAAACATCAAAGAATTGTTGAACGAGGAGATAGCGGCAGAGATTCAGGCGATATCTTCTCTGGATTCAGGTAGCGAAAAGAAATCAAAGGCTATAGAGGATTTAGCGAAGCTGTACCGTTTGAGAATCGAGGAAAGTAAAAATGAGTTAGACGCGGAAGATAAGCGAAGTCGCCGTACATTGGAAAGTGAGGCAAGTATCCGAGAACATGAGATAAAACAGTCTCAATTGGATGAACAAATCAAAGCAGATGTACAAGATGAGCAATTTAAGTCCTGCCAGCTCAACGAGCAAATGAAAGATCGATATTTCAAAGTGGGTATTGCTGCGGCAGAACTGCTTATACCGTTGATGTTCTATGGTATCTGGATGCGGAAAGGATTTAAGTTTGAGGAAACTGGAACATATACCTCAACAACATTCAGAGGATTGTTCAATCGTTTTAGACCGACAAAGAAATAATTAACCGGTCAGAAAATGAGGAGGGCGTGATTTATACATGTCCTCTTCGTTTTTGCGTGATTTTTACAGACGCTATTATGGAAAGGAGATGCTATAAAGAGCTCTTTGTCTCTTGACTATAAACCGGAAGAAACCGTACAATAATAGCGGTTCTTTCGAAAATGAAAGGAGATAATATTTATGAGCCACAAAATTATCAAACCAGAAGGTATTGAATTGATTGAGTACCTGAATAACGGATATGCGATTTGCAATCGGTGTGGAGCCGTCATGAGGCAAACAGAAGATCCGAAGACTGGATGCGGAATTTATATCTGTCCATCGTGCGGATTAAAGATGGACGAAGAGGATTACGAGTATGAGTCCGATGAAGAAGTAGAGTGGACGGAAGAAATGCTCGATATGGAACAAGGAGATATTCCTCCAGCCGGATGTAGAGCCTGTGGAGGACCATATCCGTATTGCAAAACGTCATGTAAGCTATTTGATGACTAAAAATATTATTGAGGGAAGGTCTATGCTTCGGCATAGGCTTTTTCTTTTTGGAGAATAAACGATGCGATACCATTATGAAAAACCAGAGATCTATTTATCAATGTATGGGAAAGTATATTTTTGCGATCATCCGGTCTATCATTGCTGCACGCTATTTCAAATCGGAGAAAAGGGACTGGCGATTATTCAGCAGCGATTTGATGAGAAAACGAAGAGTACCTGGTGGGGAGAAGTGGACCCATGGATTACAGATGATTTATATTTGCATCCTTGCTTTAAAGGATACTTTGATATGCGTTCTGGAATGGCTACGAACGGACTTTATCCGACCGTAACGATTCGTCAGATTATGTGGGCTTTAAAAATGAAACCGATTAAGAAAGAACGATGGGAAACTGTCTTTGACAGACGGGATATTTAATCCGCAAAAATCACAACTCCTGTTATGGAAAACTGATAAAAGTGAAAGGAGTTTAAGGGTGATGGACGAAATGAAAATCAGCTCAAAATTTACACGGATGTTACTTTCAAAATTAGCAAAAGGAGTATTACATAAAAAACTTGGATACGACATAGATATCCAGTTAAACGAGTTAAATGCTTCGATTTCAGATGAGAAAGCACATGTGCATGTAAGTATTGACGCGGATATGAGTAAAGAAGAACTCATGAAAATTCTGAAAAAAGTCGGTTTGAATTAGAGGGATTGAGCCAGCAATGGCTCTTTCTTTTTACTCCGCAAAATTTACAATTCCTATTATGGAGAAACAGTTAGCTCATTGGTAGAGCGCCACGCTTTTGTGGAGGTAATCGGTTCGAGTCCGATACTGGTTCTCTTTTATTTTTTATCAATCTTAGGAAAGGAGATTTTTAAGAATGTGGTCAAAAATTTAAGTCTGGGTGATTTGGAGTTAATTTTATGCGATTGGTATGAAATGGATGAACAACTTCCAAATCCTATCTTTGAAAAGAAAGAGTTTGAACGGGTCAGTAATGGTTTATGGGCTATTGGGGAATTTCGAAATTATGTATCAAAACAGATTTATCCAGAAACTCAAACTTCGATAAAAAATCTGAGAGAAATGGCTTGTACATTTGCGAAAAAGATGGAAATGTTTGCATCTATGAACAAAAAGAATAGTTCCATTTTCATGACTGCAAAACTGATCGGAGAAAGTATTCAAGATTTACTACACGCTATGGAGTAAGACAAAACGAAAGGAGAATATCATGCAAAAAGTTAAAATCTCAAAAAGAGTTGGGAGGCAATTGTATCGCTCTTCGCCGACCATATTAACTGTAGTGGCTTCCGTTGGAGTTGTTACAACAACTATTATGGCTGTTCGAGCAACACCAAAGGCAATAAAAATATTGAAAGAAGCGGAGTTAGAGAAAGGGGAAGATTTAAGCAAATTAGAAATTATTCGAGCGGCTGGACCGATTTATATTCCTTCTGTTCTACTGGGAGTTTCAACCATCGCATGTATCTTTGGGGCAAACGCATTAAATCAAAAGAAACAAGCATCTTTGATGAGTGCCTATGCCATGCTTAACGAATCTTATAAGCAATATCGAAAGGCAGCCAAGACAGTTTATGGGGAGGATGCGGATGATAAAATCCATGCGGAAATGGCGAAAGACGCGATGGTATCGACATATGACTGGGGATATCAGGTTTACAACATGGATATGGATTCCGATAGCGAGAGGTTACTTTTCTACGATCTTGCTTCAAAGAAATATTTTAGAACAACGATGGCTGCTGTATTAAATGCTCAATACCATGTAAATCGTAATCTTTCAGTAAGAGGGG
Organism: Blautia sp. 210820-DFI.6.14; assembly: GCF_020558815.1. Classification (NCBI taxonomy): domain Bacteria; kingdom Bacillati; phylum Bacillota; class Clostridia; order Lachnospirales; family Lachnospiraceae; genus Blautia; species Blautia sp. 210820-DFI.6.14. The sequence continues at coordinate 21,543 of NZ_JAJCKS010000008.1, read as the reverse complement.
TTTGTCCGTTGAATGAATATTTGTCCTTTCTTGGTCTGGATGAGGTGGACGGAGGTGATGTAATTGGTTGGGATATATGTTATATGATTGAAGAAATGGATTGTTACTGGTTGGATTTTGATAATCATAAAACGACTTTGGAAGATGGGCTGGAATGTATCATCATTGATACGATGGCATTGAGTAAATTTGAGTGATTCGCAAAAATTACAAACCGTATTATGAAAGGAGGCTAATGCTTTATGACGAATGGAAAAATTATCAAAACTATTGGTATTGCGGTTACCGTAATTGGGTTTGGAGTGAATATCCTTACCGATTGGGTGAACGAAAAGAAAATGGATGAGAGAATCGAAGAGAAAGTAAATGAGGCACTTGCCAAACGAGATAGCGAAAACGAAGAGGAGTCCTAACAAGGGCTCTTTCTTTTTAGTTTGGAGTAGGTGCATATGAACGATGAAGCGATTCAAAAAATTATAAGCTATGCAAACGAATATTTATTCGAACCGAGGTCAAATTGGTCTAAACAAGCCATTATGGAACGCTCATATGAAAGATGGGCAGTTGATGAGATTCTTTTAACTATTATGGATCATCCATTGACCGAAGCCGACTTTGTGATAGAAGGATTTATTTTAAAAATGGAATTTTTTCTTCATATGTCGGGAAATCAGGCAAATAATCTTATATTTCAAGTTGCAGAAAATACGGCTGAGGCACTTCTTGGTCTTATTTTATAACCACAAATTTTATATTTTCGAAAGGAAAAACATCATGAAGGTATTAAGAAAACAGGAAATTGAAACAGCTAACATTCAGGTAGGAGATCAGGTAATTATTCCATTAGCAGAGATTGGCGAGTTTAGCGCAACTGCTCACAAGGTTACGGATGAAGGAATCATGTTTATATTTGATGAGTATATTACTCGTCGTCCGATGAATAGCAAAAATACAAACAAAGGCGGCTTTGAAAAGTCTGAACTGAAAAAGTGGATGGATACGGTTCTGCTTATGACATTCCCGGAGGAACTGCGTGATAAGATTTATGGTCTTACGCTTCCTACTGTTGGACAGATTGTGGGGCATGAAGACGAATGGGATAATAACAATTTAGAACCCGATACTGACGAGCAGCTTCCGTTGATGACGGAACGAAAGAACAGGGTTGCTTATTTTAAAAATGATTCATCATGGGGCTGGCTGAGAAATGCAACAAAAGAAGAAGTTTCTTCGGCTGTTTTCGCTCGTGTGAACGGCGGTGGCGCTGCGTACTGCTACGCCGCTTCGGTCTCGTATGGGGTTCGTCCGGAATTCTGGTTGGTTAAGCAGGAATCCAGGGGCCCTGTGCCCCGTGAAAGCAAGGTTTCTTATAGAAATTACTGTGGGGGAAGAAACTCAAAAGAGGTAACAAAAGAATCCTTACAGGAGGAGGTTTTTGAAAAAGAGAACGAGATCAAGCTTCTCAAACAGGAAATCAAAAATCTGGAAGAGAAAGAGGCTATGGAACAGGCGGCTCGTGAAACGAAAAAAGTGATGGATAGTTATATTCAGGCCGGATTTACGAAAGACGAGGCGTTTCAGATGGTAATGGAGCTATCAAAAACGATTCTCGGAGGAGGAAGATAATGAAAAAAGAATTATCAAAAAGCTTTTTATTGCTTAAAACATCGATTAAAAAACATAGTCCAGAAATTCTTACAGGCATTGGTATTGCCGGCATGATTACGACAACTGTTATGGCGGTTCGTGCAACACCAAAGGCTCTTATTCTTATCGAAGAAAGAAAAGAGGAAATCGGTGTTAATCAGCTCGAGGCCGTAGATTTGATAAAAACAACATGGATGTGTTATGTTCCGGCAGCACTTACGGGGACACTTTCCATTGCATGTTTAATCGGCGCTAGTTCGGTAAACGTTCGTCGAAACGCAGCACTCGCAACAGCCTACACCTTATCGGAATCGGCTCTCAAAGACTATCAGGAAAAAGTAATAGAGATGTTTGGAGAGAAGAAAAACGAAGCTGTAAAGGATGCTATTGCAAAAGACAAAGTTGAGAAAAATCCGGTGGTTACACGAGAAGTAATCATTACAGAAAAAGGAAATACACTTTGCTATGATGCGGTGTCTGGGAGGTATTTCAAGGGAGATATCGAGAAAATTAAGAAAGCTGAATGTGAGCTGAATCGACAGATGAGGGATGAAATGTATATATCCCTGAATGATTTTTACTATGAAATTGGTTTGGATAATATTAAGCTGGGGGATGAACTTGGTTGGAATATTGATGACGGATATATCGACTTATCCTTCAGTTCACAATTAGCCAGTGATGGAACACCTTGTCTGGTGATCGATTACACAATTGCACCGAGATACGACTTTCGTAATTTGAGATAACCGCGCGAAAAAAACAATGGCTTTAATGGAAGAAGAATCACACATTTTCAAAAAATGAAAGGAGAATATTTATGGAAACTAATGAGATCATGAACAATGAAGAGGTTATGGAGACAACTACTGAGGAAATCGTTAAATCGAGTTCTGGTAAAGGGTTTAAGGTTGCGGCCGGTGTTGGTTTAGCTGTACTTGCAGGTGTTGTAATCTACAAGTATGTGGGTAAACCGATGATTGCCAAAATCAAAGCTCAGAAGGAACAGCAGATTATCGATGCTGAGTGGGAAGATTCAGATGAACCGAACATCGAGAGTGAGAAAGAGGAATCCGAAGAAATCTAAAGAGAAAACTGTGTTTCAACACGAGGGAGAGTATCTGTAACAAGGTACTTTCCCTTTTTTCTTTTATCCGGAGGTGATTTTTATGAATTTATATTTATATGATGGACCGGTGATGGAGTTCGATAACTGTGTTGCCAATCGTTGGACTGCTTCTACACGAGCGGTTTCTGAAAAGAAAGCACGATCGAATCTTACATATCAATTTAAAAAGAAAAACAATCGACTTCCGGGTACAAAGATTATATTACCTGGAAAAATTAGTCTAGTGAGTGGAAAGGAGATAACTTAATGGAGGAATATAAGCCAAATTCCCATAGGTCAAAGGAGGAACGAAAAGAATCTATTCCAGAAAAACATGTAGAGAAAGTAATTTCCGGAACGGTGAAGCCTAAGAAGAAGTCAGAAATGCAGAAGTTTGCGGATGTATTCATTTCTGAGGATGTCAACAATGTGAAATCGTATATTGTGATGGATGTTCTTATGCCGGCAATTAAAAAGGCAATTTCTGATATAGTTACCAACGGTATTGATATGATTTTGTACGGAGAAGCTGGGAAATCAAAAAAGAATTCTACAGCGTCCAAAGTATCCTATCAGAAATATTATGATGGCGGAAAAAAAGATTATGCCGCACCGAAAAGTCGGACAAGTTATGAATATGATGAACTCTTATTTGAAACTCGCGGAGATGCAGAATCCGTTCTGGATGCTATGAATGAAATTATTGCTCAGTACGAGGTTGTCAGTGTCGCAGACCTCTATGATTTGGCGAATGTATCCAATGACAACTATGCCGCAAATAAATATGGTTGGACGGATATTGCTGGATGCAGAGCAGTTCGTGTACGGGATGGCTATATCTTGAAATTACCTAAACCTACACCATTGTAAAGGAGAAAACAGATTATGTATGAATCAGAAGATAAAATGGTATCTCATCCGGAGCATTATATGTCCAAGACAGGTATGGAAGTCATTGACGTCATTGAAGCGTTTACCGACGAATTAAAAGGTGTCGAGGCGACTGATACCGGAAATATCATTAAATATGCCTGCCGTTGGAAGAAGAAAAACGGCATTCAGGATTTGGAGAAAATCCTTTGGTACACGCAGCATTTAATTGATCATTTAAAAAATATAGAAGAGGAGAATAAGTAACCATGAAAAAAGCAGAGATTGTTAAGAGTGTGAACGGTTTGTTTAGCAAAACAAGTTTTCAGTTAAAGAAGCATAGTCCGGAGATTCTTGTTGTAGCGGGGGTTATCGGCGTAGTCACAAGTGCGGTAATGGCATGTAAAGCGACAACGAAAGTCAACGAGATTCTGGACAAGACTAAAGAAGATGTTGAGGCAATTCATAAATGCGAAGAAGATGAATCTATGAAAGAGCAGTATTCCAGCGAAGATGCAAAGAAAGATTTAACGATTGTATATGCTCAGACGGGCGTAAAGTTTGCAAAGTTATACGGTCCGTCTGTTGTGCTTGGAGCACTGTCAATTACCAGTATTCTTGCATCTAATAATATTCTTCGTAAGAGGAATGTAGCTTTGGGTGCGGCTTATGCGGCCATTGATAAAGGATTTAAAGAATATCGAAATCGAGTAATTGAAAGATTCGGTGAAGAGGTTGATCGTGAACTGAAATATAATCTCAAAGCCAAAAAGTTTGAAGAAACTGTTGTAGATGAGGAAACCGGAAAAGAAAAAAAAGTTAAGAAAAATGGCTTTGTTGTGAGTCCGGCAGATATCAGCGGATATGCACGTTTCTTTGAGAAATACACGCAGGATGAAGACGGAAATTCTATTTTGAATCCTCATTGGGAAAGCAATAATGAGTACAATTTAATGTTTATCAAGGCACAGGAACGTTATGCTAACGATCTTCTGAAGGCTAAAAAGCGAGTATTTCTGAATGATGTTTATGAGATGCTAGGTCTTCCAAGAACAAAAGCTGGTCAGATTGTAGGTTGGGTCTATGATCCTGAGAGCCCGAAGGGAGATAATTATATTGACTTTGGGCTGTATGCAGACAATTTGAGTTATTCTGATTATGTCAATGGATTTGATCAGGCAATCCTTCTCGATTTCAATGTGGACGGAAATATTTGGGATTTGATGTAAGAAAAAATTTTACAACCATCCCTAAGAGTTTGATATGACCAATTCTTCGGGGTGGTTTTTTAGGAGGATTTTATGCGTAAGTTAATCAAAGTAATAGCTGTTCCTGTCTTATGTTGTATCATTCTATTGTTTTTCATGGTGGACTTTCATTCACATGGAGAAGAAGTTTCAGCACCCAGAGCAACGGATGTTAAAAAGACGGAGCCAGCTATTGCGGTTTGGCAGGAGGAAAAGGAAGTTGTTCCGATTGCTATTGAAGAAACGGAGGAATTAACAGAAATTATAGAAGAAATGTCGAAAGAAGATGTGGAGTTAATTGCTCTTGTTACGATGGCTGAAGCAGAGGGCGAGTGTGAAGAGGGAAAAAGACTTGTAATCGACACTATACTAAACAGAGTTGATTCTGAACATTTTCCAGATACCGTTTACGAGGTTATCTATCAGCCAAATCAATTTTCATCTATGTGGAATGGACGAGTTGATCGATGTGAGGTTCGAAAAGATATTTGTGGGCTCGTTTATGAAGAATTGGAATCAAGAACAAATTATGACGTTGTGTTCTTTACTGCTGGTGAGTATAGTGCATACGGTGTTCCTATGTTTCAGGTTGGAAATCATTATTTTTCAAGATACGAGTAAGGAAAGGAGAATTATTATGCGTAATTTTTTAGCAGTTGTGTCTTATACATTGGCAGCTATGTCTGGTATTTGTTTCGCTGGTGGAATCGCCATTCTGTCAACAGGAAAGGGGCACTAATATGGATGGTCTGGAGAATATAATATCGGTACTGGACTACGTTCTGGATACCAAAAGAAAAAGACATATTACAGGAGGCATTTTGTTGAGTGTTTCCTTTCTTTTTGGAGGATTAGCAATAACCGTAATGACAATCAAAAACGAGGAGGATGAGTATGAACAGTAAAAGGTGGGTTCTTCTTGCTTTTATTGCTGGAGCAGGGATAGGCTCTGTATGTACATGGCAACTACTCAAGCGAAAATACGAGCAAATTGCCCAAGAAGAGATTGATTCTGTAAAAGCGGCTTATGCCGCAAGAGAAAATGTAGAAAAAGCAGGGAAGAGTTTGTTAGAAGGCTTACAAGACGGTCTGAAGAAAAATGAAGCTCAAGAAAATGAAGATTTAAAAAAATATAAATCAATCATTCAGAAAGAAGGCTATACAAATTATTCTCGCAGTGTGGAGGAAAAGAAAGGAGATCCGTTCGTGGAAAAGCCGTATGTTATTTCGCCAGAGGAATTTGGTGAATTTGAGGAATATGAAAAAATAAGTCTTACCTATTATGCGGATCAAGTCTTGACGGATGAAAACAACGAAGAGGTAGACGATGTGGAAGAAATTGTTGGAGAGGAATCTTTGACACACTTTGGGGAGTATGAGGACGATTCCGTATTTGTCCGAAACGATCGGTTAAAGTGTGATTACGAAATTCTGCTTGACCAGAGGAACTATTCTGATGTTACAAAGACGATGCCACATCGAGTGGAGGAATGATGACGAAGAACGAGCTTAATGATGCATATTTTAATTGGATGTGTCAGCTTGTGTTTGATGGCAGATATTCGAAGAAATTATCGTATCGAAGACTTTTGAAGGTTCTGCATAAAATTGAGTTTACTTACAGTATTCCGATGGATGGAAATCGGGCGGAAGATGGTATTGATTTGAGGTATCGGTTTGGATATGAGAATGGATGCAGTAGCTCCATGATTTCCGCTTATTTAGACAATAAGACGTGCAGCGTTCTGGAAATGATGATTGCACTTGCTATTCGGTGTGAAGAGCATATCATGGACGATCCTGATGTGGGAAACCGAACTGGACAGTGGTTTTGGAATATGATTGTAAATCTTGGATTAGGATCTATGAACGATTCTAAATTTGACAGAGCCTATATTGAAGAAATTGTGCAAAGATTTCTGGAACGAAAATATAGTCGAAATGGTTCAGGAGGACTGTTTACTGTAAACCATAGTAGATACGATTTGAGAACTGTTGAAATCTGGTATCAGATGTGCTGGTACTTAGACGAAAATGTTTAGGAGGAACGCTATGAGCCATAGTGAAGTAATGAAATGGTTTGAATATTATTTTCCAGATTATGCGGGTGAACGAATAGACGTATTCTTTCCAAATGGAAGAAATAGTATTCGGATACGCCAGAAAAATGGTCAGGAATTTATATTCACTTACCACAGTCAAAAAGAATGGAAATTAGAAACGATTACCAGTTTTTTGAATGGAATGAAGGGAGGAAAAAAGTAAAATGTGTGAGATTATGAATTATATTTTTAGGAGTTTACATAATTCGGACAGAAGGTTAGATGTTATCTCAAGAGCTATCAGAAAACAGCAAAAATTCAACAACTGTGTTGCGGTTTTTTCTGTTCTAGTTACGATGAATTTTTTTATTGGTGAGATTGAAAGACAGGAACAGGCAGCAAAAATTAAAAAGCTTGAAAGCGAAATCGAAGAATTAAAGCGTGACAAAGGAGAGTAAAAAATGAGATGATCGACTTTTTGATGATTTCCACACGTAGTACAAAGCGTGGTGCAATTGAAATCTATCCAAAGTTCATTATTAAAAAAAGCTCCGATCTGATGATTCGAGGTGGTGACTTCTACGCTATCTGGATTGAAGAACGAGGTTTATGGTCTACGGACGAACAAGATGCTTTGCAGTTGATTGACCGTGAGCTGGATAGATACGCAGAAGAAAGCCGCCAACGCTTTGACTCTGATATTAAAGTCCTTCACATGTGGGATGCTGAATCCGGAATGATTGATTCCTGGCACAAATATTGTCAGAAACAGATGCGGGATTCTTTTCACACACTGGACGATAAATTGATATTCTCCAACACCAAGACCGACAAAAAAGATTACGCCAGTAAAAAGTTGAAATATCCGCTTGAAGCTGGCGATTTGTCTGCTTATAACAAGTTGATGTCTACTTTGTACTCCGAGACAGAGAGGCAGAAAATTGAATGGGCTATCGGTTCCATTGTGTGCGGAGAATCAAAGAAATTGCAAAAATTTATGGTTTTGTATGGAGCTGCCGGAACAGGTAAATCTACGGTTCTCAATATTATTCAGCAGCTTTTTGAGGGATACTATTCCGTTTTTGATGCCAAAGCTCTGGGTTCATCTAGCAATTCTTTTGCATTGGAAGCATTCAAGAACAACCCTCTTGTGGCTATTCAACATGATGGGGATTTGTCAAGGATTGAAGATAATACTAGATTGAATAGTCTGGTGTCACACGAGCTGATGACGGTAAATGAGAAATTCAAATCTACTTATTCAAACCGTTTTAAATGCTTTTTATTCATGGGTACAAATAAACCGGTAAAGATAACGGACGCAAAATCAGGTCTAATACGACGATTAGTGGATGTATCTCCTTCCGGAAATAAATTAGGACCCAAAGAATACAAGACAATTATGAAACAGATTGAATTTGAGCTTGGAGCAATTGCATATCACTGCCAAGAAATCTATTTGAAGAATCCTGGAATGTATGATGATTATATTCCTATCGCGATGTTAGGAGCTTCGAACGATTTTTATAATTTCATTGTCGATTCGTACCATGTCTTTAAGAGAGAAAACGGTACAACTTTGAAAGCTGCTTGGGAAATGTATAAAACTTATTGTGACGAAGCAAAAGTCGGATATCCATTTTCACAGAGAGTTTTTAAGGAAGAACTGAAAAACTATTTTCGAGACTACAAAGAACGATTCAATATGGAAGATGGCTCAAGGGTAAGAAGTTATTACATTGGATTTCGGACAGAAAAGTTTGAAGAGGAAACTATTGTAGAGAAACAGGAAGAAAAGCATTCGTTGTTACACTTTGACGACATAGAGTCTGTATTTGATAGGGAGTGTTCTGATTGTCCGGCTCAGTATGCAACGGAAAAAGAAACTCCGTCAATGAAGTGGGATAATGTAAAAACCAAACTATCAGACTTGAATACTTCTCAAATCCATTATGTTAAAGTCCCAGAGAATCACATTGTGATTGATTTTGATATTCCGGATGAAGACGGAAATAAATCGTTTGAGCGGAATGTAGAAGAAGCAAGTAAGTGGCCGGCAACATATGCAGAGTTAAGCAAAAGCGGAAAGGGAGTTCACCTTCATTATATCTATACGGGAGATGTGAACAAATTAAGTCGTGTTTATGACGACCATATTGAAGTAAAAGTGTTCACAGGCAAAAGCTCATTACGGAGAAAACTTACGAAGTGTAATGACTTGCCTATCGCAACTATTAGCTCTGGTTTACCGATGAAAGGAGAAAATAAAATGGTAAATTTTGAAGCGATAAAAAGCGAGAAAGGGCTTAGAACACTGATTAAACGAAATTTGAATAAAGAAATTCATCCAGGTACTAAGCCTAGTATCGATTTTATCTACAAAATACTGGAAGATGCTTACTCCAGTGATTTAAGTTACGATGTAACGGATATGCGTAATGCGGTATTGGCATTTGCTGCAAACAGTACACATCAAGCCGATTATTGTATTAAATTGGTAAACAAGATGCAGTTTAAATCGGCGGACCCTTCCACAGCGGGGAAAAACGAAGAGGCAAAACTGGTATTCTATGATATTGAAGTATTTCCCAATTTATTCCTTGTAAATTGGAAGATGGAGGGAGAAGGGAAGCCAGTTGTACGAATGATCAATCCAACACCAACAGAGATTGAAGAATTGATACGATTTCGATTGGTTGGATTTAACTGTAGGAGATATGACAATCATATTCTCTATGCAAGACTTATGGGTTATACAAATGAGCAATTATACAATCTTTCGCAAAAGATTATCAGTGGAAGCCCAAACTGTTTCTTTGGAGAAGCCTACAATGTTTCTTATACGGATGTATATGATTTTGCATCTGCTGGAAACAAAAAAAGCTTGAAAAAGTTGGAAATTGAAATGGGAATCCATCATCAAGAGCTGGGACTTCCATGGGATCAACCAGTACCGGAAGACATGTGGACAAAGGTTGCTGAGTATTGTGATAACGATGTGATTGCTACGGAAGCAGCGTTTCATTATTTGAAAGCGGATTGGACGGCTAGGCAGATTCTGGCGGATTTAGCTGGAATGACCGTCAATGATACCACTAATACGCTTACTCAGAAAATTATATTTGGGAATGAGCGAAAACCGCAAGACCAGTTTCATTATCGTAACTTAGCAGAACCGGTACATGATCTTGATGAGGAAACTTATTCGTTCTTAGCGGAAGCATGTCCAGAAATGATGTCCCAAACGCATGGGGAGGAAGGAAGTCTTTTACCATATTTTCCAGGATACAAGTACGAAAACGGAAAGTCTACTTATCTGGGAGAAGAAGTTGGAGAGGGCGGTTATGTTTATGCGGAACCTGGGATGTATGGGAATGTAGCTCTGTTAGATATTTCTTCGATGCATCCGCATAGTGCAATTGCGGAGGTATTGTTCGGGGTTAAATTCACCAAATCATTCCGTGATATTGTAGAAGGACGAGTCAGCATTAAACATGAGGCATGGAATGAGGTCAACCATATGCTGGATGGAAAGCTGACACCGTATATTCAGAAAGTAATTGATGGAGAAATGACGGCAAAGGATTTGGCGAACGCTTTGAAGACTGCAATCAATTCTGTTTACGGTCTTACTTCTGCAAATTTCGATAATCCATTCCGTGATCCTAGAAACAAAGATAATATTGTAGCCAAACGAGGAGCTCTGTTCATGATTAACCTCAAACACGAGGTACAGGAACGGGGCTTTACTGTTGCCCATATTAAGACCGATTCTATTAAGATTCCGGACGCAACTCCTGAGATTATCCAGTTTGTTATGGATTATGGAAAACGGTATGGCTACACCTTTGAACATGAGGCTACATATGACAGAATGTGCTTGGTAAACGATGCTGTTTATATCGCCAAGTATAAAGACGGAAAATGGACCGCAACCGGTACACAATTCCAGATTCCATATGTCTTTAAGAAACTTTTTAGTAAAGAAGAGATTGTCTTTGAAGATATGTGTGAAACAAAATCAGTAAGCAGTGCATTATATTTGGATATGAATGAGGGGCTTCCCGATGTATCTTCTTCCGAAAAGGAATTTGCAAAATTGGAAGATCAATACAAGAAAGGGCTACTCTCAGATACAACTCTTGAGAATCTTTGTGGGGAACTGCTCGAACGTATCGAAGAAGGGCACAATTATATTTTCATTGGACGAGTTGGTCAATTCTGCCCGATTAAACCAGGAGCTGGCGGCGGTTTATTGATGAGAGAAAAAGACGGAAAGTATTATGCTGCTACAGGCTCAAAAGGGTATCGATGGCTGGAATCAGAGATGGTTAGAGAATTATCTAAAGAAGATTCTATCGACCGTTCTTATTATGACAAACTTGTCGATGATGCTGTAAAGACCATATCTAAATATGGCGATTTTGAATGGTTTGTTTCGGAAGATCCTTACATTGCAAAGCCAAAACTTGAGGATTTTATGAACATTCCAGAAGACGCAGATGAAGAAATACCATTTAATTAAAAGAAAAGGAGAAATATATCATGGCTTTTAAAAATGTACCAAATATCATTATCGAAAACGCTCGTATTATCTTTCGTAATTTCAGAGGAGAAGAATCAAAGTATAATCGCGCGGGAAACCGGAACTTCTGTGTCATCATCGAAGATTCGGAGCAGGCAGAGAAACTTTCCAATGATGGATGGAATGTAAGACTGCTGGCTCCGAGAGACGAGGACGAAGAGCCGAGACATTATATCCAGGTGGCAGTCAGCTTTGAGAATATCCCGCCTAAGGTATATATGATTACTAGAAAAACAAAAACACCGTTGGATGATGAATCCATTTCCACTTTGGACTATGCGGAGATTCGGAATGTAGACTTGACGATTCGACCTTATTCATGGGAAGTGAATGGAAAGACTGGTATCAAAGCTTATCTGAAGACGATGTATGTTACTATCGAAGAGGACGAGTTCGCAGAGAAATATGCGGAGGAAGAGGGACCGGAAGAAGTTTAATTCTTCTAAAATATAAAAATAGGGTGCTTGCTATCACTAAGCAGGGTAAATGTCCTAAGGTAAAAGGAAACAGCCCTCTATTTTCGTGAAAGGAGAAAAACTATGGTATTTTGGAATCCGAAAAAGAGGCGAACCACAGCGAAACCGAAAACAACCGCTTCTATTTCTAAACCCAAAGTAGGTAGCGTAAAACAAGAACTAAATATTCTGCCACAACCTAAGAAAACAGATAACCCAAAGCCTAATAAAGTTCCTAAAAATGAAGATGTTAAAAAGCAATTTCTAAAAACATTTAATCAGTTGACTTACCGGCACCGATCATGGGATGTATGGCGGGATTTCATCATAATGTTTGCCTGTTCTTTATCGAATCCAGTGGATAAATTCCACTATGAAGAACGGGAAAAACGATATTTGAAAATTATTAAAAAATACAATAAGCGGGAGCAAGAGCAGTTCCCGGAATTGGCTGCCTATGTAGTTATGGCTTTGGAAGAAAACCCAGAGCAGGACTTTCTAGGCAGTATTTTTATGGAATTGAACTTGGGTGACAAATCCAACAGTCAATTTTTTACTCCATATCATGTGTGTGAATTGATGGCAAAAGTAACCGAAGAGGATGTTGCTGCTGTTGTGAAAGAGAAAGGATATATAACTATTAACGATTTTTGTTGTGGGGCAGGAGCTACTTTAATTGCAGCAATCAACGAAGCAAGAAAACAATTAGAAAAAGTTAATCTGAATTTTCAGAATCATGTATTGGTTGTGGCACAGGATATTGACGAAATTGTCGCTTTGATGTGTTACATTCAGCTTTCTCTTCTTGGAGTGGCTGCATATATCAAGGTGGGTGATGTATTTACACAACCGATGTCTACGGATGATAATGGAGAAAATTACTGGTTCACGATGATGTATTTTTCGGATGTGTGGACTATGAGAAGAGTGTTTCACAGCTTATGAAAGGATGACAAATATGATTAAAACAGTATCGTTGAAGAAAGAGGACTGTTATTGCGATTTGGCTACTTTTTATGAAAATGTAGCACGAAAAATATCGGCAAGAATAACAGATAAAAGCAAATTTGATTGCCGAAAAATTTGCGTTACGAAAGACGTTCAAGAAGTGTTATGGTCTTATTATCGTGAGGAGAAGAACCAAACTGACGAGCAGATAGCATCTATATTGCTGATAGGTGGACCTAAAGCGAATTTGGAGGAGTATGGGATTCTGGAGTATCGAGCAGAAGTTGAAAACGGATTTGTATCTTGTGGGGAGAATCCAGATGGCTGTTAAACTATATGATTATCAGATAGCAGCAGTAGAAAAAATGCAGAATGGATGCATACTTTGCGGGGGTGTTGGAAGTGGAAAATCCAGAACTGCTTTAGCTTATTATTATCTTCAAAACGGTGGAGAACCGAGCTGTTTGACAGGAACGGAGGAATATATTCCAATGGAAGATCCTCCAAAAGATTTATATATCATTACAACAGCAAGAAAGAGAGATACGATGGAATGGGAGGGGGATCTTTCACCCTTCCTTCTCTCCATTCATAAAGATGTCAATTTATACTCCAATTTAATTAAAGTGGATTCTTGGAATAATATTGGAAAGTATGCAGATGTGAAAAATGCTTTCTTTATATTTGACGAGCAAAGAGTAATTGGGGCAGGAGCATGGGTAAAAGCATTCCTAAAGATAGCAAAATCTAACCAATGGATTCTGCTATCGGCAACTCCGGGGGATACATGGCAGGATTATATTCCAGTGTTTGTTGCGAACGGATTCTACAAAAACCGAACAGAGTTCATCCGGGAGCATGTGGTATATAGCAGATTTAGCAAATTTCCAAAGATTGACCAATATCTAAACACTGGACGATTGATCCGTCTAAGAAATCGAATTTTGGTGAATATGGATTTCAAGCGACAAACAGTTTCACATCACGAAGATGTGTTTGTGCGGTATAGTATCGAGCAATATAAAGATGTGGGAAGAACCAGATGGGACCCGTACAAGAATGAACCGATTACAAACGCAGCCGGTCTTTGTTATATATGGCGAAAAATTGTGAATACAGACGAATCAAGACAACTTGCACTGCTGGAAATTGTAGAAAAGCATCCAAGAGCCATTATATTTTACAATTTTGATTATGAGTTGGAGCTTTTAAAAGAATTGTTTATTCCACATGCAGATACTATGTATTTTGAAATCGCGGAATGGAATGGCCATAAACATCAACCTATTCCAAAATCAGAAAGCTGGGTGTATCTTGTCCAATATAACGCAGGAGCTGAAGGATGGAATTGTATTAAAACTGATACGATTATATTCTATTCGCAGAATTATTCCTACAAAATCATGCAGCAATCTGCGGGGCGAATAGACAGGTTGAATACACCATTCAAAGATTTGTATTACTATCACTTGAAATCTCGGAGCGGAATCGATTTAGCAATCAGTAAAGCATTAAAGGAGAAGAAGGATTTTAACGAAACAAGATTTGTGAAGTGGTAACAATCTTATAGCAATACCGCCAAGCTTGTGTTAATATTAAAAATAGGAGGTATCAAGAATGTTTGATATTTTACAGAAGGCTGGGAGGGGTGTCAAGAAGTTTATGAGCGAAAAAATCAACACTTGTAAAGAAATTTTATCATCTGCTCAGAACAGATTGATTATTGGTCTTGTGATGATTGGTACTGGAGTAGGCTTTGTTGCTTCTGCTTATATTCGTGTACCGAAGGAGCAAATCTAATTTAAGAAAATTCGCAAAAATAACATGCCCTATAATGAAAGGTATATTTACCTTATCTTAAAAGAAAGGGCTTGCTAAAGGAGGCAGGTAAATGGAAGACAATATGAAAGAATTTGTTGCGTTTAGTAGAAAACTTTTGAGGGTTCTTATCGAACTCAGAGAGTTGCTGGAGGAAGGGGAATACGAAAAAGTCAAATCCAAACTCGATGGGTTGATTGAGGACACTCAGAGGGATATCGAAGCGTAACCAAGAAGCAATTATGTCAGAAAGGACCTGTGGTTGAAAAATCGCAGGCTCTTTCTTTTTTTATATCAAATGGGCGGTTTATTATGAACGAAGAGTATTTAAAAGAGTTAATAGTAGGTATTCGAGTATTTTTATGGATGTTGTCTATAAAGATAAAAGCTTTATCATTGACAGAATTTTGGAAATTGCTAGAAGGTTGTAGTTCTCAACAAAAACTTTATGCAGTATGGCTTAGATACTATTTTTAGAAGGAGCGATGTTATGAAAATCAAGGAAGTAAATACGAATTATATCCTTTTTGATAATGGTTCAAGAATCACATTTGACCACGAACAGGATTGTTGTGAAACAAATTATGCAGATTTTGAGCAGCTCGAAGATTTGGCATTAGAATACGAGTTTGAAAATGACTTGATATTCGAAGTGGTTCCAGAAAATGGCTTTAGATTTGGAAGCAAAGGAACACCGATGTTCTTTATCCCTTGCTATTCGGATCAGAATGGTTACTATTCCTCAGATATTGATATTTTCTACGATGGAAGGCATGTGTTCAATGTAGATTGTGAAGAAAGGATTTATTAAAACTATGAACGAAGAGTATTTAGAAGTTAATTTTGAAAAATATTGCAAGACGTGTCAGCACAAGGAATTGGAGGAAAAATTCGATCCTTGTAATAGATGCTTAGAACACGGTTGTAATCTGAATTCCCGTAAACCTATTATGTGGGAGGAAAAGAAAAAATGAAATCGACAGATAGTGTTATTGTAAGTTGGGATTTTTCTCGTGGAAAAGATGTTGGTGTTTTAATTGTTGGTAGTCAGAAAAACGGGCGAGTGGATGTCATCAATGCCTATCAAGGAAAGGAAGCATACGAGCTTTATCGAAAACTTACCATTCAGAAGAAAGGAGCGGACAAGTGAGCTTTCAGTACGATCAATATTTAACTCAGCATCGTTCTAATGTAAAAAGAGGATTTGACTGGATTGCTGAAAATCTTCCAGAACTTCTAGTCGATGGATTCGATTATGGATGGCAAATTGAATTTGCACATGATAAATCCAAAGATGAACAGGATGAATATGAGGCTTACGATGCGTATTTTTATGGAGGAAATCGTTCTTATGCGGTTATGCAAAATTATCAAAAAGCTTGGTTGTTACATCTGCATAGAAACCCTCATCACTGGCAATATTGGATTTTGATAAATGATGATCCGAAAGAGGGAGAAATTATTTTGGAGATGCCATACAATTATATCATCGAGATGATTTGTGATTGGTGGGCATTTAGTTGGCAAAAAGGAAAGCTGGATGAGATATTCGGCTGGTACGATGAGCATTGTAAGTATATGAAGCTGCATCCAAAGACTAGAAAGACCATTGAAGATATTCTGGAAAAAATGAAAACAAAGTTGGATGAGATCAAAGAAAAAAAATGAACTACAGAATTAGACATATTTTGGCTCGGATTCTTTTTAATTAGTGAATTCGGGCTATTTTTATGTCTTTTTGAAGGAGAGGAAGATGAAACAACCGAAGAAATTAACCCGTGAACAGAAAGAATGTCTGTCTGCTCATTATCTTAATTGTAAAGATTGGATGCTGGTGGAGGAAACAGATTTTTATTATCGCATTATCAATAAGAATACCGGTGTGATAAAGAGCGTAGATAAATTCAGAAGAGTAAGAAGGAGAAAATGATATGAATTCTAAAATTATCGCAGTAGATTTTGATGGAACTTTATGTGAAAACAAGTGGCCAGAGATTGGTGAGGCAAATGAAGATATGATTTACTATCTTAGAAAAAGACAGGCAGAAGGGGACAAACTAATTCTTTGGACCTGTCGTGTTGGTGATATGCTTCGGAAAGCAATCAATTGGTGCTACAATTATGGTTTGATTTTCAATGCAGTCAATGAGAACCTTCCTGAAATCATCGATAGCTTTGGCTCTGATACGAGAAAGATATTCGCCAACGAATATATTGATGATCGTAATCGTCTTATCAGTTCCTGCCGAGAAAAATCGAATATGGAATTATGGGTAGAGAATGAAGTTCGAATCGCCTGTGAACATGAGAGAAAAGCATCCGGAACAAAAGAGGAAGAACAGGATTATGGTTGTGCTTGCTTCGAAAGTGCCTTAAAAGCATATCGAAGCCTTCTGGAAGACGGTCATTCTGGATTTAGTATCGGTATGACAAAGTATATTTTGGTTCGCATGATTGAAAGAAAACCGCTCACCCCTATTGTAGATACGGAAGATGTCTGGAGCGATGCTAGAGATCGAAGTGGTCATCGAGGAGAAGTTGTCAATTATCAGTGTAAGCGCATGAGCTCATTATTTAAGTATGTGTATGCTGATGGGACGGTAAAATATCGAGATGTAGACCGGTTCTGCGGTATCAATTTGGATAACCCAAATGCTTCGTATCATAGCGGTTTAATTGATCGTGTGATGGAGGAAAAATTCCCGATTACCATGCCATATTTCCCTGAAAGTAAGCCTTTCAAAGTGTATTGTGAAGATTTCCTCGTCGATTCTAAAAATGGAGATTATGATACAGTCGGAATTCTGTATGCGATTGTACGGCTTTGTACTGTAAACGATAAACTTGGATATTTCCATGCATGGGAACATTACTCAAAACCTTTGGAAGCCAGTCCTCTAATAGGAGGAGCTCCGGCTGGGGTATTCAGCAAGATATTCGGTATTGTAGAGTTTTCAGATGGAGTCAGACGAGTTGATCCAACCGATATTTGTTTTTGCGATGAAGAGAATCAGATGCTATCAGAAATGGAGAAATTCGAAAATGAATAATGACATACTCATTATAATTCACCGAGATAAGTGTAAAGATGTGCTTGAGGCAATGTATGATTTAATCAACTATCTTCCAGATATTCGAAAAAATATGTATGTTGACAAGCATCGAGCAGTCATTGATATATGTAATCATATTAGGGTTTCATTCCGGTGTGGTGATGTATATAAAATGGCAGGGATAAGACCAAACTATTATGAAACTTGGAGCTTAGAAGCTGATGAATTTCTCGCTCAGTCGGCAGCAAAGTGCTGTGGGAAAAAGTTGGATTCTTTACAGGATATTGCTCGTGTCATTCAAGAAGAAATAAAGGAGAAAGAATTTAATGATCAAAATTGAAAATGTAGAAATTATGGGATGGGAACATGTCATCAGGGGAATGCGAAATCCGATGAATAGTTGGCAAAAATCGGATAGCGGTATCTGTAAAGGCGGAGATGATGGTATTGGATGTAAAAGTTGTGCTGCTTATGATTGCGAGCATACATATGATCATTCGTGGCAGCTTGGTAAAGCAGACCATGATTTGATGATGCGACTTGCAGCGGGTGGTCCGACTCACGCAAAGTATCGCCGAATGATTACCGTCTATATGGACATTACAGCTCCGCTTTATTGGTGGAAAGAGTTTGATACTTACAAAGTTGGTACCGTTGCAAATTCTTGTTCCACCATGCATAAGATTGCGGAGAAGAAATTTACAAGGAATGACTTTAGCTGGGAGCACTTAACTGGAGATGAAATCGTTCCGGATCATGCCTGTATATCATCCACCTATATTCTCGACCAGATAATAGAATCGTTAAATTTCTGGAGACATGAATATTTAACCGGAGAGGAATCGGGAATCAAGAAAGACAAAAGAGCATGGTGGCAGATGATCCAGCTTCTCCCCTCTTCTTACAACCAGAAGCGGACAGTCATGCTGAATTACGAAGTGTTAGCGGGAATCTATCCGATGCGGAAAAACCATAAACTCGATGAATGGGTAGAATTCTGCAAGTGGATTGAAAGCTTACCATATTCAGAAATTATTGTTGGTAAAAAGCAAGATGATTAAATATTATGAATCGGTGTTTTACAACACGTTGGAGGAATTAAATGCTACCTATAAACATAACCATCCAGATGTGTTACGCCTCAAAAAAAAAAAAACAATATGGGAATGGTGTTCAGTTTAGCAGAATAATGTATCCGGAAAAGATTATGCCGCGATTTGAATTATCTTGTTATAGAATTTTGGAGGAGGATTGAGTGTGTCGATAAAGGTCAAAGATTTATTACCTCTCATATGGTACAACGATATTCGTTTAGTTGTTGGTGCGAATGAAGAAGTTTGCTTAATACGAAAAGACTTCAATAAAAAAAATACTTTCCGACGAGTGTCTCAATATGGAAGTAGAGTGTATTGAAAATGATGAATGCATTCTTGATACTGTAAACATTCATGTGAAGAAAGTATAGAGAGGAGATTATGATGTCTAAAGTTCCATTCGCTGAGTATAAAATTGGTTTTGAAAAATTTCTAAAAAGTGAAAGCGGAACAATTTATGTCCAGTGTAAGACATTTAATGAAGCTTTATACGAATTACAAGAATTGATGAAAATGGTCGACTTCGAGAAATTCCACGCTTTATCTTATTCGACTTCGGATAGACTTTACTATTGGAATTTTTATAAAGAAAATACGATTTTCTGTTTAACAGACAGAGGCAGTACCTTCACTCATATTAAACATGTTCGGGAAAAAGGGGGAAAAGTTTTCTCTTGTAAAGGATTTGAAAAGCGAATGAAATATTTTATGTATATTGATGGAAAGGAAGGTTCGACAAAATGATATTTACTTTTATTCAGCTACTTATCATGTTCATCACTGTTTACTTATGTGTTTATTCGCTGATTGACCGAGTGCTGAAATGCATCGAACACTGTGCAACAGCGAAAGCATACGGAAAATTCCGAGAGGCGGGAATTATGACAAAAATGGAAGCCGTTGAAGAAAATATAATCAAATCAACAAAGGAGAAGGACAATGTGGAAAAAGGAGTTAATTAAAAATAAAATATATGCAGTCATTTTAATGTGTGGCGGAGCGTTGGCAATCCCATGGTGTGATGGGGATGCAACGTTCTTTTTATTTTCCCTGATGATGGGGATACCGCTGTTCTTTGCAAAAGAAAATTGGATTTATGAGGGGGAAGAAGATGATGGGACGAGCAGAGAGGAGACGTACTCAGAAATTAGAACAAAAAGCGAAAACCGCCACATACAATCTCACAAAAGAGCAGCTCAATATAGCGGTACGAGAACAAGTAGGAAAAGAGCTTGAGCGTATTAAGCAGGAAGCCACGGATGATGCCGTAAATACCGCTATGGTTTTACTCCTGACTCTCCCTTTGGAAGTGTTAATGGATCATTATTGGACAAAGACCTACGCCAAGCGTATTCCGAGATTTACTGAATTGGTTCTGGAATATTACGAACGCTGGCAAAATGGAGAGTTGGATATGGATAAGTTAAAAGAAGATTTGTGGGAGTATGGCGGTGTTAAATTAGTAGAAGGAGAGGGCGAAACAGCATGAAATATGTAATTGGAATTATTATCGGAATTGTGTGTCTGGCGGGAGTAATAGCATTAAAAGCAATTAGTGCGTCTACAACCTATATGGATGACTCTTTCCGATGGGGAGGACGAGATGGGTATTAAAAATGATTGTCGAAGAAATGCAGAGGGATATTCAGACCCGACTGCCTATGAAGCGCTGAAGAACATGGAACAGGAAGACGAACGGTTTCACAAATTATTGGACACTATCTTTGCTCTTTGTGAGTTGTCAGATTTTCATATTGAGGAACGGATCGTTATCAAGGACAAACGAACGGGACGAATTTGGAGGTGATATATAAACATGAATGATTTTCAGAAAGTAATTGATACGATTACGAAAGCATTTGAAGAATTTGCCGCCAAGTTAAAAGAGATGGCGGACACTCTGAACAAAGCGTTTGGATTATCGGTGCCCGAGAAAGAGAAGAAAAAGAGTCTAAGCTCTCCGGCTCGATATGGGATGTCTTTGAAAAAATTCCGAAGAGAATCTTTCATTAAACAATATTCTTACCGTCCGATTGCTCGGAAACATTTACCTTACCAGAGGAGAAACTATTAAAAACGTCTGTACAAAGCTTGAAGGTGGGTGAAAATTACGCCCACTTTTGAGTTTTGAAAAACGGGCTTTGGTCACTTTTATTTGGGCTTTTTGGAAAATGAGGGGAATTTTGGGGAAGGATTCGGACGATTTTGGTCAAATTTGTGGTCATTTGCCCACTTTGTGCCCACTTTTAAAACCCCGATTTGGTCAGTAAAAACCCAGTATTTATGCGGGTTTGCGGGCTCAAAGCCCACTTTCCCACTTTTTTTCTTAAACTATTATGATAGAAAGTTTAAATATATATAGTAATAGCGAAAAAAAAGTGGGTTTTTGACCACGAGTAAAAAATGGAGGAAATCATGAGCAAGATTAGTTGGGAGAGTTTATATGAAAATTTCAAGTCAATTTATCCAAGGTTGTCGCGGTCATCCGTATATTTTCGTCCGTTTGGGTATATGAGTATATTAGTGTACTTTGAAGATGGGATGAGAATGGTTTATGACGATCTCAGAAAACAGGCTCATATCACAGGTTGAAGAAAATGTCAAGAGCTAATAAAAAAATCTTGTAGGTTTGTCAAACATATGTTACACCCCGATCAATAAATTCCCTCAGAACAG
>NZ_JAJCKS010000079.1:0-1091 GCF_020558815.1 Blautia sp. 210820-DFI.6.14 | reverse complement strand
CAAAGGATTCTATCTCCTCTGCGCCCTAATGCTTTTCGGATTCAGTTCAACAAACTGGATTTTGTTTTTTGATACTTATTACACTTTTGCTTTTTTCTTAATCATACATATTGCTGCTAAAGTAACTATAACATAACCTAATAGTGCAATAATTGATGATTCAATTCCAAATTCTCCACCAGTGAAAACAAAGTCTTTTGAATCAAGTACATATGTCATAACCGAATATTCATCTGCCTTTTCGCTTATTGATAAACCGCCGCCAATAATTAAAATATTCCAAAGTGAATGGACAATTCCGCTGTTCCAAACAGAACCACTTTCAATAGCAACCATTGAGAACATTATTCCCACCATTGTTCCAGCAATAAGAACCAACAGGCTACTTATAATGGAAAAATCCATTCCTATAATATGTACTAATCCAAATAAAACTGATGGAATTAATACAGCTACTTTAATATTCCATTTCTCTTTTAACAGATTTAGAATAACTCCTCGAAAAACCATTTCTTCAACAAAACCAGCGGCTATGCCTGTAAAAACAATACCAGCACTCAGTGTTGAAAAAATCTGATTACTATTCATTCCAGAAGAAACGTACTTTCCAGAAAAGAAAAAAAGATAAACCGCTTTTACTGTCACAGGTAATAATACACCTACAATAATCCATTTAGCTTTAATTGAAAATTTTGGCATTCCCAAATTTTCTATTTTTATTTTAAGTAGTCTTTTTGAAAATAATTCACTTAAAACAAATGCTAATCCAACATATATAATTCCTGCTATAATATTGCATATACCTTCTGGAATTTTAACCAAAACAAACAAACTTGCCACTAACTGAGCTAATATTTGAGCTACTATCAATACAATGATGGCTCCCAAAGCCCCTCCTATCGTCTTTCTTGTACTCATAAAATGCTCTCCTTTACCTTCATTATTGCAAAAATTTACTACCAACTTAACAAATCCCGATTTCTATTTTTGTTTCCATAGCATCGTATATTCTTTTTCACCAGTAGCTTCATCCAAACCTTCACATTGAATAATGAACCCTTCTCTTTGGTAAAAAGAAATTGCTCTGGCAT
>NZ_JAJCKS010000078.1:0-1228 GCF_020558815.1 Blautia sp. 210820-DFI.6.14 | reverse complement strand
TGAACTTCTCGACAATTTGTCGGGAAGTTGTTCCCTTTCCCAGTTTTCTTTTCCTTCATATCCATACATAGATATTTCCTCATCCAATAGCCTTGCAACCATAAAGCAACAAGACAGCAAAAACAAAAGCACTATTCCTGCCATAATAATAATTATCAAATCAATCACATCTCATCCTCCTATGTAAGCGGTACAGAAAAAGCAGCCTTGACAGACTGCTTTTTCAATCACCATATTCTATTTTTGTTCTCATGTAAAAAGGCTTCCGAAATTGTGCGAATCCCAAACGCTAATCCATCTATGTAAGCGTCTCTCTGTTCTGTTTGTTTAAGATTTAAAGTATATTCCTTGTAATCCTCAAACATTGCCTGCAGATCCGGACTCATTAGACTTATCATTTCCTTTTCTAATGTTTCACACAGTTCCTTTGTCTCTTCATAACTTTTACTTTGTGTTTCACATTGATTCATTGGATAAATGCTATAATACAATTTTTCCAGTTGCTTTTCGCTCATTTTTGATCACCATTTCTTTCAGTCTTTTTATGATCCATATAATTCCAGAAATGCCGTTTTTTAGCAAAATGCCTGCTACAGCTAATAATCTCCAGGCAAGAACCCCTATTCCAATCAAACTTCCTACCATCAGTTTAAGTACCACCAAACCAAGCATTTCCCCTGTCCCCACATTTCTTGGAACGACCAACAAAAACATTTTCTGGATTCCGAAAGGTATTCCCACAAAAAGCAATAATTTTCTCCAGTCTAATATTTCACCATTCATGCACATAGGGTGAACAATTAAGCAGATAATCATAGCTATTGCACCAGGAATTATCAATTTTGTTATAATTTCTTTTCCTCTCATATGCCACCTCCGTACATATCATGATTTACTTTTGCCTGGTAATAATTGCCTATTGTCGTTATTGAATTCATAAGACAGGTAAGCAAGTACGCTTTTATGTTCTTTACTTCCCTGGTATTCTCATGCAGACAGTCAAGTACATACTCTATGTGGCTTTCTTCCAGCAACAATAATCTGCTTTTTACGAACTGATATGGGTATTTCACTCCACTGATTGTAATATTCTCCCGTTCTATGCTGATTGTTTCCACAATTAGTGCCACAATTTCATCCAACTGTTGCTGTTCCCCTAGTCTGCATCGTTGTACAAGACAGTCATATTCAATATTTCTTTTTACAAGTGCAGTATTCATCTGGAATA
>NZ_JAJCKS010000077.1:0-1274 GCF_020558815.1 Blautia sp. 210820-DFI.6.14 | reverse complement strand
TGAATGGTGCTGTTTGGGCATTTGATTATGATAAGATGTTCTGTGTATTGATGGAAAATGAAATTTGCCGAAAGGTGTGTGAAAAGAATAAATATAACAGTTGGATGAATCTGATTGGACAGTATTGTGTTTCAAGGACTTAAAGACGAAAAAAGTTGTTGGAGAGAAATAATTTCCAGCAACTCTGTCTTTAATGAATAGAGTTCATTTTTTTATTCAACTATTCCCATGATATATACAATATGTAAATTTGCAATTCAAATATCAGTTTATGCTAAGTATAATAATAATTACTATTATTGACAAGAGAAATAATTATCATGTATAATACAGATATACAAGAAACAAAGTGTTAGAAAAATTGCTAGGAACTTGGTAACAAAAATAAAGCGACATTGAAAAGGGAAAATGACTATGATAAAATATGAATGTGAACCATGTGGATATATTTATGATCCGGCAGTAGGAGATCCAGACGCTGGTATCGATCCAGAAACTGCATTTGAGGATATTCCAGATGACTGGACATGCCCAATCTGTGGATTAGGAAAAGATGTTTTCGTTCCTGTAGAAGACTAAGCAGAAAATGCAGGTACGAAACTGTCAGACATTAAAAGATCCTAAGAGAACATATAAAAGAAATGGAGGTCAAATTATGACTTACGATTTAAACATTACCTTTGATGACAATTTAGTAACAGGAAATGAAACAATTGATACCCAGCATAAAGAATTGATCGACCGTATCCAGAACTTTGTAACTGCCTGTCAAAATGGCGACAGCAAAGTAAAAGCAATCAAAATGCTGGATTATCTGGATGAATATACTGACTTTCATTTCAAAGAAGAGGAAAAGCTTCAGGAAAAATCCGGTTATCCAGAGCGTGAAAACCATCATGAAAAACATGAAGAGTTTAAAAAGACAATTCAGGAACTGCATGAATACCTTCAGGAGTATGAAGGACCAACAGATCAGTTCAGTGAACTTGTACAGAAAAATGTAATCGACTGGCTGTTTGGACACATTAAAACATACGACCGCTCTGTGGCAAAATTTATCTTTATGAAACAAAATCCAGATCGATGCTAAAATAAACCAGGGAATGAGTTCACTCAGAATGTAGACAACATGATGAAGTAAACTAGGGGCTGTCACAATGCAGTCCCTTTCCTGTTATAGCGATATTCTAGGTAATATATTGCGCTGGCATGACATATTATTTTACTACTACTATATGGGAAGAGCAAGCAGCTCTTCTTTTTTGTTGTCCTTT
>NZ_JAJCKS010000076.1:0-1334 GCF_020558815.1 Blautia sp. 210820-DFI.6.14 | reverse complement strand
TCCTTTACACTTTTTCTTCACGAAACTTTTAAGCCACCTGTCCCAATGACTCATAGTATTTTTTCCTCTTGGTCATTGGAGGCAGACCACCATTGGCCGAACAAATCCTCCGATTCCAATAGATGATGAAATATCTCCATATCAGCGTTTTCAGTTCCTCTATTGTCATTTGCTTCGTGTCATATCTACCATACAGAAGTTCTTCTTTCATTCTTGCCCACATAGCCTCACAGCGTGCATTATCATGGCACCATCACTGTTCATACTCTGTATGATTCCATGACGGCTTAACTCTGCCCGATAGGATGCGCTTGCGTACTGGCTTCCCCGGTCACTGTGTAGGATCATCCCACAGACCGATGGATTGGATTTTACCATATTCTCTATTGTAGATGTGCACAGCTCTGTTTTCATGTTGTCTGACATAGACAGGCCAAGCACATCAAGGTCGTAACAATCGAAGATCGCGGAAACATAGAGTTTCCCATTCTTTGCTGGAATCTCGGTGATATCTGTCACACATTTTTTTAGTGGGCTCCCCGCCCTGAAATCCCGGTTCAAAAGATTCTCCGACTTTCTTGCGTTGCGATCGGCCTTTGTAATGCCATGGGGTTTACGGTTTGGTCTATGGCTAAGCCCGATTCTTTCCATGATTCGGTAGACAGTTCTTTCGCTTGGGACATCTTCATTCGGGTATTTCAGCTTTAACGCCTGGTTCATCCGACAGCGTTCATAAGTATCATTACATTCATCCTCCTCCACGATGACACGCATTTTTTCCGCAATGTTCTCATATTTCCATGGGTCATCCCGATGCTTCAGATACCAGTAAAATCCCTGTCTTGTCACATCAAGCACATCACAATAAAACGCGATTTTTCCCTTAATCATGCCGCCATCCGTCTTTCTATCAATAAACTGCATTCTCAGATTTTTGCTGACTTCCGACGGCTTGCTGCGAAAAAAGCGCTTGCCTCCGCTAAAAACTCATTTTCCTCTTTTAATCGGGCAATTTCCTTTGCCTGTTCTCGGGTCTGTTGTCTGAGTTTCTGCACCTCCTCCGTAAGACTCATAGCTGTATCTGGGGTCTGTGTGCCTAGTCCTAAGTCCAGCCGGGCATCTTTTGCTCGTTTATTCCATCCATACAGCGTATCTACGTTGACACCCAGTTCTATTGCCGCTTTGCTGAATCCGATCTCTCTTCCTAGCTTCACCGCCTGAATTTTGAATTCTTCATCATAAACCTTTTTCTGTGCCATTTTACAACCTCCATTTTCACTTCTTTTTTATAAATCTGTGAAGTAGAAGTGTCAAGTATTATGATACAACATCAG
>NZ_JAJCKS010000075.1:0-1335 GCF_020558815.1 Blautia sp. 210820-DFI.6.14 | reverse complement strand
CTAGAACGCGGTGATTTCTTTGCTCCACACAATATAGATGGATACGAATAAGGCGTCCTTGTGGCGTCGCTGAACCATAGCAGGCTAGCAACGGTGCACTTGGCGGAAAGGCCTTGGGTGCTTGCTGGCGAATTGCAATGTCATTTTGCGTGGGGATAAATCATTTGTATACGACTTAGATGTACAACGGGGTATTGTAAGCAGTAGAGTAGCCTTGTTGTTACGATCTGCTGAGATTAAGCCTTTGTTGTCTGATTTGTTTTTTTATTTCTTTCTAAGTGGGTACTGGCAGGAGCCGGGGCCTAGTTTAGAGAGAAGTAGACTGAACAAGTCTCTATAAATTTTATTTGTCTTAAGAACTCTATGATCCGGGTAAAAACATGTATTGTATATATCTATTATAATATACGATGAGGATGATAGTGTGTAAGAGTGTACCATTTACTATTTGGTCTTTTTATTTTTTATTTTCTTTTTTTTTTTTTTCGTTGCAAAGATGGGTTAAAAGAGAAGGGCTTTCACGAAGCTTCCCGAGCGTGAAAGGATTTGCCCGGACAGTTTGCTTCATGGAGCAGTTTTTTCCGCACCATCAGAGCGGCAAACATGAGTGCTTTTATAAGTTTAGAGAATTGAGAAAAGCTCATTTCCTATAGTTAACAGGACATGCCTTTGATATGAAAAAAAATACTACGAACTACGATTTTACCAAGAAAGATGTAAGAGACAAGTGAACAGTGAACAGTGATAGTGGGGACATTTTTTTTTTTTTAAGTAAATGGCAGTTTCTAGGGAATGATGATGGCAAGTTCCAGAGAGGCAGCGTAAAAGGATGAGGCTACTGGGAAGAAGAAAGAGGAAAAGTGCAAGATGAATAGCCAGTGCAATATATATACATGTATACTTAACAGATATGGAATGGTTGGCGAAGTAAATTTTTGGCGACGCGGTATGCGGAGTTGTAAGATGTACTACGATCGTATAGTGTACTGCGGCAAAATGTTAGTGCAGGAAAGCGGGAAGGAAAAAGAAGCAACTAAACGAGGGTGTAGAAAAAGACGAAGGGGAAAGGATTAACCGTAGAAGAGAGGGAAATGGAGGGAAGAGAACAAAACCGGAGTGTTTTTTTTTTGTAGGAATATCGGAGGAGAATATTGTTTGTACATATCAAGTAGTAGCAACCCAATGAGCATAATGGAGTGCTTAACTCTTCAGAAGAAGAGTGCAGCTGGATAGTGCGAATTTTTCTGAATCGAATGGTAGGTTAGTTATGGGATTTAGCATAGGAAGCCAAGAAACTAGAAGAAAAAAAAAAAAAAAAAAAAAAAAAAAAAAAAA
>NZ_JAJCKS010000074.1:0-1424 GCF_020558815.1 Blautia sp. 210820-DFI.6.14 | reverse complement strand
CGGAATTCTGCAATTCACATTACGTATCGCATTTCGCTGCGTTCTTCATCGATGCGAGAACCAAGAGATCCGTTGTTGAAAGTTTTTAATATTTTAAAATTTCCAGTTACGAAAATTCTTGTTTTTGACAAAAATTTAATGAATAGATAAAATTGTTTGTGTTTGTTAACCTCTGGGCCCCGATTGCTCGAATGCCCAAAGAAAAAGTTGCAAAGATATGAAAACTCCACAGTGTGTTGTATTGAAACGGTTTTAATTGTCCTATAACAAAAGCACAGAAATCTCTCACCGTTTGGAATAGCAAGAAAGAAACTTACAAGCCTAGCAAGACCGCGCACTTAAGCGCAGGCCCGGCTGGACTCTCCATCTCTTGTCTTCTTGCCCAGTAAAAGCTCTCATGCTCTTGCCAAAACAAAAAAAAAAATCCATTTTCAAAATTATTAAATTTCTTTAATGATCCTTCCGCAGGTTCACCTACGGAAACCTTGTTACGACTTTTAGTTCCTCTAAATGACCAAGTTTGTCCAAATTCTCCGCTCTGAGATGGAGTTGCCCCCTTCTCTAAGCAGATCCTGAGGCCTCACTAAGCCATTCAATCGGTACTAGCGACGGGCGGTGTGTACAAAGGGCAGGGACGTAATCAACGCAAGCTGATGACTTGCGCTTACTAGGAATTCCTCGTTGAAGAGCAATAATTACAATGCTCTATCCCCAGCACGACGGAGTTTCACAAGATTACCAAGACCTCTCGGCCAAGGTTAGACTCGCTGGCTCCGTCAGTGTAGCGCGCGTGCGGCCCAGAACGTCTAAGGGCATCACAGACCTGTTATTGCCTCAAACTTCCATCGGCTTGAAACCGATAGTCCCTCTAAGAAGTGGATAACCAGCAAATGCTAGCACCACTATTTAGTAGGTTAAGGTCTCGTTCGTTATCGCAATTAAGAAGACAAATCACTCCACCAACTAAGAACGGCCATGCACCACCACCCACAAAATCAAGAAAGAGCTCTCAATCTGTCAATCCTTATTGTGTCTGGACCTGGTGAGTTTCCCCGTGTTGAGTCAAATTAAGCCGCAGGCTCCACTCCTGGTGGTGCCCTTCCGTCAATTCCTTTAAGTTTCAGCCTTGCGACCATACTCCCCCCAGAACCCAAAGACTTTGATTTCTCGTAAGGTGCCGAGTGGGTCATTAAAAAAACACCACCCGATCCCTAGTCGGCATAGTTTATGGTTAAGACTACGACGGTATCTGATCATCTTCGATCCCCTAACTTTCGTTCTTGATTAATGAAAACGTCCTTGGCAAATGCTTTCGCAGTAGTTAGTCTTCAATAAATCCAAGAATTTCACCTCTGACAATTGAATACTGATGCCCCCGACCGTCCCTATTAATCATTACGATGGTCCTAGAAACCAACAAAATA
>NZ_JAJCKS010000073.1:0-1485 GCF_020558815.1 Blautia sp. 210820-DFI.6.14 | reverse complement strand
TAATCTCTGCTCCATAAGCATCTCGTACTGCCTGCTTATTTCTCTTTGAATTATTATAATGACTGCTATCCATTGTAAACAGAATCCCTTCAATCTGTAAATCAGGATTAAATCTCTGATGAATGCCTTTCACAACTTTCAGTAATTCCATGAGGCCATCTGCCGCATAATATTGAGGCTGCACCGGAATCAAAACGCTATCAGCTGCACTTAACGCATTAATTGTCATCATTCCCAATGAGGGCATACAATCAATCAGGATATAGTCATAATCATTTTCCAAAAGTTCCAAATATTCCTTTAAAACTTTTTCTCTGTCCTCTACCGTGAATAATGACATGTCCATTCCCGAAAGAAGTTTATTAGATGGAATTACATCTATTCCTTCCTCATGGTGTAAAATTGCTTCCCTGGGATCAAATTCTAATCCCATAATGATATTTTCCATCATTGTTTTCAATGTTACCCTTAAGTTCTTTGGAAAACCAAGTCCCATTGTCAAATGTCCCTGTGGATCAGCATCTATCAGCATTACACGTTTTCCAACCTTAGACAGTCCTACTCCAAGATTAATAGTTGTTGTAGTCTTTGCTACTCCACCTTTTTGATTTGCGATTGCGATTATTTTGCACATGATATAATTCTCCTGTATTTCTACTATTTTTTATTTACATTACTTTTTTCAATTTCAGCATAAGCTCTATAATATTTGCTCGTCCCTTTATTGGAATAAAGTTCCGATAATTCCATAACTTCAATTTTAGGATGACGCTGCAGGATTTTCTGAAACCATGCAATATCATTTTTTGTTCCCATCAGTCTCACTTTCAGCATTAATCTATTCCTCCAAGCATGGCATGTAACTTTTGATTGTACACTACATATTCCGGATAACGGATCTGTACTGCCTGCCAAAAATATGGTGCATATGCACAGCAGAAGATATCCTCTACTGTATACTGTCTGCACTCGTTTACCTGTTCCTCTGCATCTTCATAATCCCAAACGCTTGGCGTGCTGTTACAGTACAGATTAAATGCCATCCTTACCACTTTTAAGCTACCGCTTGTCTGCCATCCTTCATGTAAACATTTCGTTTTAACAGACCCCGTTTTAAAATTATAAATTCTGTCAGCATTTTTTCTGGTATCTCCATTAATACCCAGACAATAACACAATGCCTTATGGTACACATCCTGATACCGTACTTCTTGTAATTTTTCATAGTAGAATTTTTCATGTGCATCACTGATAAAAATAATGTTTTCTGCTCCTAACGCTGTACTTTTCATTTTGAACCTCCTTGAAATAAAAAAGGGCCTTACCAATTGTTCTACCAATTAATAAGGTCATACTATATGTTACTTTTCTAAATTCGTGCTAGGGATTCCTCTCTTTAGTAAAAACTTAGTAAAACATCCCTACTGGTTCAAAAATATACTGTAAAATCAAGGTTTTTCAGAATTTTGCTAAGGTAGTGCCGTG
>NZ_JAJCKS010000072.1:0-1529 GCF_020558815.1 Blautia sp. 210820-DFI.6.14 | reverse complement strand
TGAAACAGAAAACTCTTGACGAAATGCTGCAAGAATTGCCAGGAGCAGGCCAGTTCATCATTGTTATGAATACCTGGTTCGAAAGACTGATGGCGGATCAATAGAAGTTGTGATAGAATGAAGAAAACGATTTGATGTGCAAATCGGAATTTAACGATGGAGAGAAAATAATGGAATTTTTGGATAGTGAAATGATGAAACGCTTTATGCATAGTGCGCCGGTTAATATATTTTTTAAGGATACGGAATGTAGATATTGTTTTGCTTCAGAGATCTGTGACCTGGTTTTTGTTGGGGAAAATGGAAGTATCGTAGGAAAAACAGATCTGGAAGTTCAGAAGTTTCCAGAAATGGGAAAAATGTATTATGAGGATGATAAAAAAATACTGGCTACGGGGGAAGACAGCCAGTATATCAGTGAATTTCCGATGGAAAATGGAGAATCACTGTATTTTGAGATAAAAAAGAGTGCAGTACGGGATGAAAACGGTAATATCATCGGAATCGTAGGAATTGTTGACAATGTTACCGAACGTGTTTGCTTGGAGAAGAAGGTGGAAGCGCTTTCCATTATAGATGGCTTGACAGGTGTGTATAATCGTAACTATCTGAAATACAGAGTAGAGGAAAAGAAAAAGAATCTGATTTTTCCGTTTACAGTGATTATGTCCGACTGTAATTATCTGAAGGAGGTAAATGACCAGTTCGGCCATGAATATGGTGATATTCTGCTTAAAATCGTAGCAGGTACCTTGAAGGAAGAAATGCCGGAAGATTCTCCGGTTATTCGAATGGGTGGAGACGAATTCATGATTCTGGGTAATGGGATCGCAGAAGAAAAAGCCTCCGAGCTGATGGCAAATATCCGGGAAAGTCTGAAACGGAAAAGCAAAGAAAAGCTTCCGTTAAGTCTGGCAATGGGCAGCTATACCGTACAGAGCAAAGATTTTTCCTTTGAGGAAGTATGCCATGAAGCCGATTTGCGGATGTATGCAGATAAAAAAAGGTTAAAAGCTGGTGAAAATACAGAAATCACAGAATAACTGCATCAGTTTATGAAAAATCGGAAGTTGTAGTAAAGGAGGTTTACAATGGGGTTTTGGATTTTTATGTTGATTATGGATTTGCTTCTTCCATTTACGATGATTGGTTTTGGAAGATATTTTATGAAAAAGGCTCCCAAGGAAATAAATTCAGTATTTGGATATCGGACTTCGATGTCTATGAAGAACAAAGACACATGGGAATTTGCTCATAAATATTGTGGTAAAGTTTGGTATGTCTGTGGAATGGTTATGTTGCCGATAACAGTAATCTTCATGCTTTTAGTGATTGGAAAAAATGAAGATTGTGTTGGGAGTATAGGAGGAATTATCTGTGGTGTTCAACTTATTCCTTTAATTGGGTCTATTCTCCTAACAGAAATAGCATTAAAAAAGAATTTTGATAAGAATGGAACAAGACGATAAATCCCAGTTTGTATATATCTTTTAAAAGGTATATGATTAAGAAAAACGGCAGGAGGTATC
>NZ_JAJCKS010000071.1:0-1585 GCF_020558815.1 Blautia sp. 210820-DFI.6.14 | reverse complement strand
AAAAAATATTTACCCTGCTTTATAAAGCAAAATTTATACTTTTAGATATGAGACTTAATTCCTAGAAAAGTCCAGTGATCTTACCGGTCTCGTCTACATCAATTCTCTCTGCAGCCGGTACTTTTGGCAGTCCTGGCATAGTCATGATCTCACCTGTCAGAGCTACGATGAAGCCTGCACCCGCGGAGATCTTCAGGTTACGTACAGTAACTTCGAAGTCTGTCGGTGCACCGAGTTTGGTCTGGTCATCTGTCAGACTGTACTGTGTCTTAGCTACACAGATCGGGCAGTTGCCAAATCCAAGAGCTTCGAGCTGTTTTGCCTGTTTCTGAGCATTTGCTGTCAGGACAACTCTCTTACCACCGTATACTTTCTGTACGATCTGGTTCAGTTTGTCTTCGATGGAGCCTTCCAGCTCATATGCATAGGAGAAGTCGTTCGGTTCTTCTACCAGACGAAGAACTTCTTCTGCAAGTTTCACTCCACCTTCGCCGCCTTTTGCCCATACTTCTGAAAGTGCAACGTTTACGCCGAGTTCTTTACATTTTGCTTCTACAAGGTCAAGTTCTGCCTTTGTATCTGTCGGGAATGCATTGATAGCAACTACGCAAGGAAGTTTATATACATTCTTGATATTGCTTACATGTTTCAGAAGGTTTGGAAGTCCTTTTTCCAGTGCTTCCAGGTTTTCATTATTAAGGTCTGCTTTTGCTACACCGCCATTATATTTCAGAGCACGTACAGTAGCTACGATAACAACTGCGCTTGGGTGCAGACCTGCCATACGGCATTTGATATCCAGGAATTTTTCTGCTCCAAGGTCAGCGCCGAATCCAGCCTCTGTAATTGTGTAATCAGCAAGTTTCATACACATTTTTGTAGCTGTTACAGAGTTACATCCATGAGCAATGTTTGCGAATGGTCCGCCATGAACGATTGCCGGAACATGTTCCAGTGTCTGAACGAGGTTTGGTTTCAGGGCATCTTTCAGAAGTGCAGTCATAGCACCTTCTGCATGAAGATCACCAGCAGTTACCGGTTTCTGTTCGGAAACTTTACCATATGTATATCCGATGATGATCTTGGAAAGTCTTTCTTTCAGGTCTGTAATATCGCTTGCAAGGCAAAGGACTGCCATGATCTCAGATGCAACTGTGATGTCGTATCCGTCTTCACGAGGCATACCGTTTGTTCTTCCGCCAAGTCCGTCTACTACGTTACGAAGCTGACGGTCGTTCATATCCACACATCTCTTCCATGTAATCTTTCTCGGGTCGATGTTCAGAGCATTGCCCTGGAAGATATGGTTGTCGATCATTGCTGCAAGAAGGTTGTTTGCTGCACCGATGGCATGGAAGTCACCTGTGAAATGAAGGTTGATATCTTCCATCGGAACTACCTGTGCATAGCCGCCGCCTGCTGCACCACCTTTGACACCGAATACCGGTCCGAGAGATGGCTCACGAAGAGCAACCATAACACTCTTTCCAAGCTTCTGCATTGCATCCGCAAGACCTACGGTTGTAGTAGTCTTTCCTTCACCGGCCGGTGTCGGGTTGATTGCTGTCATAAGGATCAGCTTACC
>NZ_JAJCKS010000070.1:0-1600 GCF_020558815.1 Blautia sp. 210820-DFI.6.14 | reverse complement strand
TATGAGGGCAGGGCCCAGACATGTTCAGTAGGTGGGAGTGAGAGGTGTTATGGGTGGAGGACAATTTTTATTATATTTCATCTAATAGCAATAGGATATGAGAGGTGAAAAAGCAAAAGCAATAGTGCATTGTGATGTGGAGAATAAGGTGCATACGATGAAAAAGGTGATTTGTCATTTACAAGAGGTAGGTCGAAACAGAACATGAAAGTTGGTCGGTAGGTGGCATGCAGAGGTAGTTTCAAGGTGACAGGTTATGAAGATATGGTGCAAAAGACAAATGGATGGTGGCAGGCATAGTAAAATGATGGTGTGGAAGACATAGATGGTATTTGTTTTGCATTTACGGCACCGGATGCGGGCGATAATGACGGGAAGAGATTTAGTATGTGGGACAGAATTTCGGCGGCAGTATTGAGACCATGAGAGTAGCAAACGTAAGTCTAAAGGTTGTTTTATAGTAGTTAGGATGTAGGAAATGTATTCCGATAGGCCATTTTACATTTGGAGGGACGGTTGAAAGTGGACAGAGGAAAAGGTGCGGAAATGGCTGATTTTGATTGTTTATGTTTTGTGTGATAATTTTACATTTTTGCATAGTATTAGGTAGTTAGATGAAAGATGAATAGACATAGGAGTAAGAAAACATAGAATAGTTACCATTATTGGTAGGAGTGTGGTGGGGTGGTATAGTCCGCATTGGGATGTTACTTTCCTGTTATGGCATGGATTTCCCTTTAGGGTCTCTGAAGCGTATTTCCGTCACCGAAAAAGGCAGAAAAAGGGAA
Organism: Blautia sp. 210820-DFI.6.14; assembly: GCF_020558815.1. NCBI lineage: Bacteria > Bacillati > Bacillota > Clostridia > Lachnospirales > Lachnospiraceae > Blautia > Blautia sp. 210820-DFI.6.14. The sequence goes on along the minus strand of NZ_JAJCKS010000070.1, from coordinate 812 downwards.
ACTGAAGGGAGGATAGTAGTAAAGTTTGAATGGTGGTAGTGTAATGTATGATATCCGTTGGTTTTGGTTTCGGTTGTGAAAAGTTTTTTGGTATGATATTTTGCAAGTAGCATATATTTCTTGTGTGAGAAAGGTATATTTTGTATGTTCCCGCGCGTTTCCGTATTTTCCGCTTCCGTATTTTCCGCTTCCGTATTTTCCGCTTCCGTATTTTCCGCTTCCGCTTCCGCAGTAAAAAAAAGTGAGGAACTGGGTTACCCGGGGCACCTGTCACTTTGGAAAAAAAAAAAGAAAAAAATATACGCTAAGATTTTTGGAGAATAGCTTAAATTGAAGTTTTTCTCGGCGAGAAATACGTAGTTAAGGCAGAGCGACAGAGAGGGCAAAAGAAAATAAAAGTAAGATTTTAGTTTGTAATGGGAGGGGGGGTTTAGTCATGGAGTACAAGTGTGAGGAAAAGTAGTTGGGAGGTACTTCATGCGAAAGCAGTTGAAGACAAGTTCGAAAAGAGTTTGGAAACGAATTCGAGTAGGCTTGTCGTTCGTTATGTTTTTGTAAATGGCCTCGTCAAACGGTGGAGAGAGTCGCTAGGTGATCGTCAGATCTGCCTAGTCTCTATACAGCGTGTTTAATTGACATGGGTTGATGCGTATTGAGAGATACAATTTGGGAAGAAATTCCCAGAGTGTGTTTCTTTTGCGTTTAACCTGAACAGTCTCATCGTGGGCATCTTGCGATTCCATTGGTGAGCAGCGAAGGATTTGGTGGATTACTAGCTAATAGCAATCTATTTCAAAGAATTCAAACTTGGG